>JACAEP010000049.1 GCA_013388795.1 Chloroflexota bacterium
AATGTGCGGGCTGGCAAAGCGCCGGTGGAAGTCGTGGCAATTCCGCGTGATGACTTCAACCGTGTGATGGCAGAATCGCCGATTACGATGGAAGCCGTCAGCAAGATCGTGCAGAAGCGTTTGCATGAGCATCGCATGGCGGATCCGAGGGGTGGGAGGAAGTAGTTAGTGAGTAGCGAATGATGAATGGTGAATAGTAGATAGAAAGCAGTAAGCAGTAGGCAGTGTGAACTCACAACCTGCAACCTGTAACCTGTAACCTGCAACCCATACCCCGCAAATGAACTCCGACCCTCGTAAACTTCCGCAAGTGCTTTATATCGCAGACAGCGACGAATCCCGCTCGCTGGTGCGGCGTTTGCTTGCCCATCATTATATTGTGCTGGAGGCAGCGAATCCGCTGGATGGGTTGGAGCTGGCGAGTGAGACATTGCCAAACCTGATTCTGCTGGACAATAATCTCTCGCACATGACCAGCAGCGAGGCGGCGACCCGTCTGCGCAAGATGCTGCCAGGGACGCCCATTGTCGTGATTTCGGGCGATACCAAGCCGGGGGCGCGGGAACGGGCGTTGGCGGCGGGCGCGGTGGGATTCATCCCCAAACCGATTGACGCCGATTTTGAAAATTTGGTCACGGCATATTTGCGCGGCAAAGTGGACGAATTGGAAAACGCCGAAGGCTACCTGCGCGAATATCAGCAGGAACTGGCGACCAAGATCGAAGACCAAACCCGTCAGTTGACGAATACGGTCGAGCGCAATAAATACCTGCTTTCGCAAAACCAGAAGATGTTTGCCATGTTGGAGCGCAGGCATAAACTTCTCGAAACAGCGGCGCGTGTCGGGCAGATGGTCACATCCATTTTAGATCTGACCGACCTGCTCAGGCATACTGTTAACATTATTTGCAGCGAGTTTAATTTTTATTATTCCGGTATTTTTCTTGTTTCCGACGATCGTCAATGGGCGGTGTTGCGCGCCGGATATGCGCTGGCTGGACGCAGGATGCTCGATGCAAATTACAAACTGCCCATTGATGAAAAATCCATGATCGGGCGTTCGATCTTGACCCAGCAGGCGCAGATCGCTTTGGATGTGGCGGGCGAACCGTCGCGCTTCAAAAATCCGTATTTGCCGGATACCCGCTCCGAGATGGCTCTGCCGCTGATCGTTAACTCGAACTCTGTCGGCGCGGTGACGGTGCAGAGTAATGAACTGAATGCGTTTACAGAAGAAGATGTTGCGTCTCTGCAAGCGATGGCGGATCAGATCGCGATTGCGATCAAAAATGCCAATTTGATGAAAGACCTCGAATCGGCGAATGCGGAAATCCTGCGGACAAAGACCTACGAAGCCATTGCCACTGCCACGGGCGAAGCCATCCATTGGGTGGGAAACAAGGCGGCGCCGATCCCCGGCAGCGTGCGGCGCGTGCGCGAGGATATTCAATATCTGCTGGCGTTGGTTTCGCAGATCAAAGATTCGGAGTTGGACAATGCCTCTTTAACGGCGGCAGTTCAAACGGTCAGAGAAGAGGCGCAGAGATCCGGCTTGGACTTGGAAAAAATTCTGGCGGAGATGTCTGCCATGAAGCCGAATCGTTTGCAGGCATTGGTCAGCGTAGAATCGCTTTTCGAGGATTTGGATATCGCCGAGAATAGCGCAAAGACCATCCTCGACATCAAAGAAGGCTTGATCGGCCCGGCGAGACAGCGGAACGACGCGCCGGTGTCGTTGAGCGAAATGATTGCAAACACGGTTGAGAATATGGGGCTGCCGTATGGTGTGGTTGAAATGACATGGACAGAAACCATGCCCACGGCTCATGTGGATGCGCGGCAGGTGGAGCAGGTTTTCAACAATCTGATCAAGAACGCTTGGGAAGCGTTAACCGGCGCAAAGGTTTCTGACCCAAAGATTTATGTGAATGGGCGGCGGGATGACGACCCGGATTTTGTGCTTGTATCTGTGCGCGATAACGGGCCCGGCATTCCAAAGGAAATTCAGGAAAAGATCTGGGTGTCGTTCTTCACCACCAAGGGCGGTTCGGGCGGTACCGGGCTGGGGCTTTCTGCCGTGATGCAGATCGTGAACCAGCATGGCGGGAAGATTTGGTTGGAGAGTGAGACGGGCAAAGGCGCGGCGTTTTTTGTGCGCCTGCCTGCTGAGAAGTTGTATATGCCGGATGAAATGAAATGATGCGGCCGCCGGCTGCGGTCTGCCGTCTGCAGTCGCATGTTGGAAATGTGAACTGCTCATAAATAAATTTTCGGAGGAATGAATGACGACCGTACTTTTAGTTGACGATGAGAAGTTGATCCAGCGCAGCTTGGAGAAGACCCTTCTGCGGGCGGGCTATGATGTGCTGACCGCGCCGGATTGCAAAACAGGCAGTGAGGTCTTCGCGCAGAACCCCGCCACAGTGGATATTGCTGTGTTGGACTTGAACATGCCAGGTTTCGACGGCGCGCCAAAGAATGACGCCGGTCTCGATCTGCTGGCAGATTTGAAACAAAAACGCGCCGACCTGCCTGTGGTGATTTTGACCGCGTATGATGAAGTGAACAAAGCCAAAGACGCCGTCTCCAAAGGAGCCGCTGCCTTCTTCGTCAAAGGGCGCGAGCAGGGCTTGGTGGAATTGATTCAGAAAAT
>JACAEP010000005.1 GCA_013388795.1 Chloroflexota bacterium
CCCAACCCCATTCATCATTCTGCATTCTAAATTCTGCATTCCAAATGCCCGCCATCTTCCTCCTCTACGGCAACGACGAACTTGCCATCGCCCGCAAACTCAAAGATTTCGAGTCTGATTTCACTGACCCCACCACTGCGGACATGAACACGACCCGCCTCGAAGCGCGGACGATGACCGAGAACGACCTCAACAACGCCGTCAATGCCATGCCGTTTCTTGCGCCGAAGAGATTGGTGTTCATCGCGTATCCTTCCGCGAGATTCACCAAGCCCGATGTTCGCAAAAAATTTCAAGAGTTTTTAGAGAAAGCGCCAGACACGGCGAAAGTCGTTTTGTACGATACTGTTGAAAAAGCCAAAGATGCCGAGAAGCATTGGCTGGTGAAATGGGCAGAGAAGAATAAGCCGCATATTAAGTCACAAGCCTTCTTCCTGCCGCAACAACGCGACATGCCGGGCTGGATCATCAACGAGGCGAAAAATCAGGGCGGGCAGATCGAGCCAGCCGCAGCCGCCAAACTGGCAGAAATGTCCGGCGTGGATACCCGTCAGGCGGGGATGGAAATCTCAAAGTTGCTGGCGTATGTCAACTGGGAGCGCCCCGTGCGCGGGTCTGATGTGGAGGCGGTTTGCATCGTTACATCCCAACAAAGCGTGTTCGATTTTGTCGATGCGTTGTCACAGGGCAATGCCAAAGTCGCGCAAAAGTTATTGCATCGTTTGCTTGAGAATGAAGACCCGTTCTTGTTGTGGGGCATGGTCGTGCGCCAATTCCGTTTGTTGATTCAGGCTAGAGAAATTTTAGATGGACGCGGCAACAAAGACGATGTTGCGCGGGCGTTGGCGGTGCATCCGTATGTGGCTGAAAAAACAACGGGGCAAGCCCAGCGCTTTTCGATGGAAGCCTTGGAGGGGATTTACTATCGTTTATTGAGAATGGACGAGCAGGTAAAGACCAGCCAAATAACGCTCGACTTGGCGCTTGATACTTTGGTTGTTGAACTTGCAAGGTAATAAAAAGCCGGTCTCTTATGAGGCTGGCTTTTTCTTTGACAGCAACCGTTATTGCCCAGTGGGGATGGCGCTCAGAGCCACCAAAATCAAAAGCAGATAATACGGAGCAAAACATAGAAAATTAAGCGCCAGCCCTGCAATGGCAAGACCACGTTTGGAAACGTTTGGAATCTTTATCTCGTAAGGCAAGCCCGCCAGTGATAATACCTGATAAGGTCAATAGAATGGTAAGCACACCCATTACTAATCCGCCGCCAAGAACAACAGCATACCCGATCGTTTCGCTATCCGCGCCGAAGTTGAGTCCACCTTCGGTGGTGGCGGCAAAAATAATAAGGTAAATACACCATAGGACCACGACCAAAATTGTAAGAATAAAAGAAATCGCTCCAAGGCGAGACGCCTTTCCAGAGGACTCCATAATAAACTCCTTTATAAGATTATTTTCCGAATTATGAATTAAAACAATGACTGTTGTTGTGGAATGTCGATTTCATCTTTTCCGCTCCAGCCGAATTTTTTCAAATCCACTTTGCCTTTGGCGTCGAAGACCACGCCTTCTGCTTCCAACAGCGGACGCTGCCTCTCTGCGCCGGGGCGTTCGCTGATCCTGCCTTGCGAGTTGATGACGCGCTGCCACGGCACATCGTCGGGACAGTTTGCCATGGCGCCGCCCACCCAACGCGGAGCGAATGCGGCGTAGGCTTCGAGTTCCACACCGTTGGGCGGAGGAATCATTTTGGCGATCTGCCCGTAGGTGGCGACTTTTCCACGCGGGATGAGGCGGGCGATTGCCCAGACTTGTTCGTAAAAGGCTTGCGGGTTGGGGGGAGAGGAGAAGGAGGGCATGGGGGAAGGTTGCAGGTTACAGGTTGAAGGTTACAGGTTGAAGGTTGTTAACGCCGGGCGAGGTACTTGTAGAAAATAGTCTGGCGGACATTGGCGATGAAGTTCTGTGAGAGTTCATCGGTCATGAATTGCAGGGTGGGCAAGGCATCGGCGGTGAGAGAGCCGGGATGTTCTTCTTCCGGTTTGCCGGGCTGGGCAAGTTTGGTGATGGGGTCGGTGGAGAAGTCGCAGCCGCAATCTTGTGAGATGAAATAGTAATCGAAAGTGCGGAAGAGGGAACGATTGATTTCGTAGAGGGGAGTGAACGAACCGAGGATGAGTAATGCGTAAAGCGTGATGCGTAAAGCGCGTGAGGTGAACTGGTTGAAGATGGTTTCGCCGGTCATCAGCATGAGATAAAAAAGCGGAGCAATGGAGGCGCGCATGACGAAGTCACGGTCGCTGCCGAGTTGGATGAATGGGATGAAGGCGAGGAGAATGCCAGTGACGACCCAGCGCGGGTCTTTGTATTTGGACGGCGCAAGGATGAGCCAGAGAATGCCGCCTTCGAACAGGAAGAAGGCGAGAAATTTGGTCAAAGGGATGGATTGGAATCCGCGGGATTGGGCTGCGGTGTTGGAGGCGAAGAAGAGAGAGGAAAGAAGAAAGATGATGAGGGCGGAGAGGAGTTGTTCCCAGCGAAGGTTTTTGAAAAGGGATTTGAAGTCGGTTTGCTTGATGAGTTCGATGAGGATGTAGGGGAGAAGTCCCAGCGAGGCGAGGGGGGCGAAGAAGAAGCAGAGCGAGAAGAGAAATAGTTTATTGGTAATTGGTAATTGATAAGTGGCTGATTGACGTTCATCCGCAAGCATAGCAATACATAGCCAGGCAGGAATGGCTTGGTTGAACACCCAAAA
>JACAEP010000132.1 GCA_013388795.1 Chloroflexota bacterium
GAGTTTGGCGCGTTCTTGAGAAATTCTTCGCGTCTCATGGACGGTTTGACCACGTCTTCGCGCAGCACGTTCTCAGCGTTGGCAATGTCCGAAGCAGGCGGGACGTTCTCCGTGTCCACTTCGTTGAGCATGTTGAAGTAGTCAATGATGGACGAGAACTGTCCGCTGAAGGTTTGGGCTTCCTCTTCGGAGATTCCGAGACGGACGAGAAAAGCGACGTGCTTGACGGTTTTGGTATCAATGGTGTTCGACATTCTTTCTTCTTTCCTCTTTGACCACAGACGACCGACCGCCGACCGCTTTCTATGGTCTGTCGTCGGCGGTCAGCGGTCGTCTTTACGAAAACTTAATATGCAGTTCTTTCAACTGCTTCGGTTCCACTTCAGACGGCGCATCTGCCATCACATCGCGTCCGTTCTGGTTCTTGGGGAAGGCGATCACTTCGCGGATGTTGGGTTCGTCCGCCAACAGCATGACCAAACGATCAATGCCCGGAGCCATACCGCCGTGCGGGGGAGCGCCATACTCAAACGCTTCAAGCATGTGACCAAACTTCGTTTGAATGTCTTCTTCGCTCAAGCCGAGCATCTGGAACATCTTCATCTGAATATCGCGGCGATGAATTCTTATCGAACCCGAAGCGGTCTCGTAGCCGTTACATACCATGTCGTACGCTTCCGAATACACGTCACCAGGGTTGGTGTCGAACTTCGGCAGGTCTTCCATCTTCGGCATCGTGAAGGGATGGTGTTCCGACTCCCACGCCTGCGTCTCTTCGTTGAACGCAAAGAACGGGAAGTCCACAACCCACGCGAACGCCATCATCGATTTATCGGCAAGATCCAACTTATCGCGGAACCACAAGCGTAGTCCGCCGAGAGTCTTGTTCACAACCGCACGAGCATCAGATGCGAAGACGATCAGATCGCCGACTCCTGCTCCTGTTTTCTCTTTCAACGCTGAGAGTTCTTCTTCCTTAAAGAACTTTGCCGCGCTTCCTTTCACGCCCTCGGCTGTTACCGCCAAATAAGGCATTCCCTTCGCCCCAAACGACTTCGCCACTTCCGTGAGTGCATCGAGTTCTTTGCGAGACATCTCCGCAGATTTCGGCGCGACGATGCACTTGATTACCCCGCCCGCCTCAAGCGCAGACTGGAAGACCTTTAATTCGCTCTTCGCCAACACGTCGGTGACGTCGATCAACTCCATGCCGAAGCGCAAGTCAGGTTTGTCAGAGCCGAAGCGTTCGAGCACTTCCTTATAAGAGAACTTGGGCCATGGCGAAGAGAACAATTTCTTGTGCGGAGCCACGGCGGGAATCATTTCGGTAAACAAGCCTTCGACCAAATCTAGCACATCATCGCGGTGGACGTAGGACATTTCAAGGTCGAGTTGCGTAAACTCCGGCTGACGGTCGCCGCGCAGGTCTTCATCACGGAAACAGCGCGCGATCTGGAAGTACTTGTCCATGCCTGCCACCATCAACAACTGCTTCAACTGTTGCGGCGACTGGGGCAGGGCGTAGAACTGTCCCGGGTAGACGCGGGAAGGCACGAGGTAGTCACGTGCCCCTTCGGGGGTTGCTTTGAACATGATGGGGGTTTCAATTTCAATGAAGCCCTGAGCATCGAGATAGTCACGCATGAACTTGATAACCTTGTGGCGCAGAACCATGTTCTTGGTCAATCGTTCACGGCGCAGGTCAATGTAGCGGTATTTCAGGCGCATGTTCTCGTCGGGCAGATCCGCATCGGTGTTGACCATGAATGGGGGAGTCTTCGATGCGTTTAGCACGGTCACGTTTTTCGCAATAACTTCGATCTCTCCCGTCTCCATTTTGGGATTCGCCATTCCTTCGGGGCGTTTCTGCACCACACCTTCAATCTGCAAAACCCATTCACCACGCACACTGGCAACCTGGTCTAGCATTTCCTTGGGCAGGTCGGGATTGATGGTCACTTGGACGATGCCTGCGCGGTCGCGTAAATCGAAAAATGCCACCCCGCCGTGGTCGCGGCGTCGATTCACCCAGCCTGCAAGCGTAACCGTCTGCCCGGCATGGCTGGCTCTTAATTCTCCGCATAGATGAGTTCTGTACATTGTGCCTCTCTTTTGTCATTGCGAGGGGATTGCTTCGTGGCGCTAAAGCGCCACTCGCAATGACGGGGTATGATGATGTATATAAAAAATCGCCCTGCGCTTATGCGTTGGGCGATTTGGTTTCGACTTGTGCTATCCGTCAACCAGCAAAGCTTCGCCCAACGATTTGGGAATCGTCATTGTCATTATTATTGTTATTATTGGCGAAGTGTTGGTTTCTGAACATGTCGGACGCATTATAGCATGAGAAATTCAGATTTATCGAAAGATTTAGGTAAGAATTCACTTCAAATTGCGCGTAGTCAAAATTGACTTGTGAAGTTAATTTTCCTGCTCTTCATCCAGGGTTTCCATGACCTTTGAACAGTCCTGCGGAAGTAGGAACATGGTAAGGTACAGGTATTAGCCCAAAGGGGCTACCCAGATTCAGGTCCAGGAAGAGGCGGATGTGTTATCTTAATTAAATTCCAATACGTGTAAGGTATTTTTGGATTTTAGAATTTAGATCATGAGAAAGGAGTTCCACATGTTTGCCACTTTATTCATAGTTGCGCTTGTTGTTTCAGTGCTGTTTGGGCTGATCGTTTCCACTGAAAAGGTTCTGCAAGACCGCGAAGATTATGTTGTCATTGATGAACGCATGATCGATCATCGCTCGCGTTTGTAAACGGAAAAAACGGTCTCGTTTTACGAGACCGTTTTTGATTTAAGAACGGGGCGGTATTAGTCGGTTCGAACGGTTTCGGCTTGCTGGCTATTGGCGCGGTTGAATGCCACCCAGTGTTTATTAATCTCAAAGATCGCCTGAACACGGGTGTACCCATATTTGACCTGTAAAATGGTGATGAATTTATTCAGTTTATCTTCAGCCTTGTCCACCTTTTTAAGATCGTGTTCGGCGACAAGACTCCACCATTGCATGGATTGTTTTCGGATGACTTTCCATTTCTGGTCAAATTTCGATTTTTGATGCGCCATGCCAGGCTCCTCAGAGAATGTTTGTATATTGGTTCTCAATTTGGAGTTTTCGAGATTTCGTTCCTTGCTTATTCCCCGCCAATCGGCAAAACAAAATTGTCAAACTCTTTCCACTTCATTTTACTACGTGATTAAGGAAAAATGAATGTTTTGTGCCAGTCATTTCAGGATTGAAAGCAGCCCGAATTTTTTGATTTCGAAACTCATGACCTCAAGTTTTGTATTGGAACTTTATCTCCTTACTTAGGTTAATTAAGGTCGGCTTTGGGGCGCTGGCGGGGGAGTATTGTGGCAGTAAGCAATCTTGTGCTTTTGCGCCTTTGCGTTAAATTTTGCAGGCGCATCCATACAGCAAGGCGCGGCTCCAAAGCGCCTCTTAAGAATCTGTGCGGACTTTATATGACAAAAATGTTGCATAGTCCAAATGGGTGATACAAATCTGGGTTGTATGCAAAGTGGATGTAAGGTTTAGCCGACAAAATTCTTTGCTTTGAAATGCCAATTATTGTATATTTATTTTTGGCTTTGAAATTTGTTTATCTACAAAAGGAGAATAAAATGAATTACCGACTTCTGTCCACTATCAATGCAACCCTCCTTGCTGTGTTCGGTGCGGTATTTTTGGTCATGCCGGATTTTGCCCTGGGGTTCTTTAACACTGAAACCTATGCAGCGACCAGCTTTTTGGCTCGTTTCTTTGGCGCTGCCATGGTTATGGCGGGTGCGTTTGTTTGGATTGCAAAAGACCTGACGGATGCTCGTGCCGAAAAGACCATGACCATCATGCTTCTGGTCAGTTCCCTGATCGGGTTTATTCTGACCCTGGTGGGAATGGTTGGTGTGGATGTGATCCGCGCCAACGGTTGGATTCCGCTTGTACTGCATATTTTATTTGTTTTAGGGTATGGTTATCTGGTCTCGGGTGTCACCATCGTTGCCAGGGTGCAGCCAAAGAAGTAGTTTTCTCTCCTTATTAGATGAAAAGCGGTCTCATAGATTCTATTCATGAGACCGCTTTGGTTTTGCTAAACGTATCTTCAATTATTGTTGGTTTAAGCCGCTTGTTAAGATTATTCTCTTATTCCCTTTGGATCGACTCAGACGTTACCAAAGGCAGCATTATTGTCGTTATGGATTAAATCTATCAAACTCCCATCGAGACTGTGTTAACCTCTTTATCCATGGAAAATCTCCTTCACTCGGTTTATGTTATGCCTTTTTCCCACCACCCCATCAACTCGCTCAATGGCAGAGACGGCGCCGCGTCGCCCTGGCGGCCCGTGTTCCAGGTCACGATCAAATCGCGTTTGGCGCGGGTGATGCCCACGTAGAACAGGCGCAATCTCTCTTTGACATAATCCAAACGGGAGCGCATCGTGGCTGCGCCTTCTTCGTACCAGTCGTATTCGCTTGATGATTCGAGCGCGGTCAATTGCGCCAGCGACTCCGCCGCCAGATCCAACCCGCTTCGCACGAACCACTTCTCCGAAATAAAACGGTCGTTCGGCATGTTCGATGGGAAGTCATAATTATTGACCGACATCAAATACACACGATCCCACTCCAATCCTTTCGCCTTGTGCATGGTCGTCACCACCACCTTGCCGCGATGCTTCTCCGGATCGAAGCCCGAGTCGTCATCCGAGAACCCAATGAAGCGCCGTTCGTTCTTGGCAATGATCGCCAGTTCCGCCGTCAACTCGGGCAGGCGCCAGTCGGGGTGATCTTCTGCGGCTTGCCTGAGCGCCAATGCCAGTTTGTACGCCAGCGCCAAATCGGACGCTTCGCTGAACACATCCTGCGCCAGTGTGAGAATCAACTGGTCAATGGGAAGCGTGACCGCTTCCAGCCAGCGTCGGACGATGACTCGGAACGCGCTCAATTCTTCGATGACCTGCTCCGCCTCTGACTCGCCGATACCTGCCAGCCAGTCATTGGCATTTTGTGGCGCGATGAAATTTTCCACATTAACCGTCTTCCGCAACAGGGCCGGAATTTTCTCGATGTATTGGCGATTGTCGGGGCGACTCTTGCGGCCGCCCTGCCTTTCGCCTTCGGTATGCTTCTCACCCTGGGCGGGGGCAAGCCCCGTCCCTACGGTGCGGTTGCTTCCAAAAATGTCCCTCCTCCATACCTCATACGCCTTTGACAACTTCCGTGCATTGCCCGGCTCTGATAGATACGAAAGCAAATAGCTTAACGCTCCCGCTGCCGCCCGCGTCTCAGACGTGGATGAGATCAACTCAATCGGCTCAATCCCACGCTGACGCAACACATTCACCATCTCCACGCCGCGCTGGTTGCGCGGGACGAGGATGGCGAGGGTGGGCTTTTCTTCGTCGGGCAGTTCGGCAATCGAATCGAGATAGTTCTTCACGGATTTGACCACCGCTTCGAGTTCTTCTTCGGGCGTGAACTTTTTACTGATGAAACGTATCGCGGCGGGGTCATCGGGCGGATTCTGCTGCGGGTCGCCTTCAGGGACAGAGACGATGTGCGGGGGCGAGAGCGCTGTCCGCGCTTCGGGGATGGGATGGGCGGTCATCACCCAGTCAATGAGGTGATTCGCCAGCGCGATGATGGACGGCTGGGAACGTCCCGACTCGGGCATGGGGATGCTGGGGTTGTTTTGGATGAAGGCGCGCAGGAGGTCGGGCGAGGCGGTGGTGAAGGTCTCGAAGATGGCTTGGTTCGGGTCACCGACGCGGACCCAGTTTCCATCATAATCATCGCGCTGAGCGGAGGGCGAAGCCCGCAGACGAAGCGCACCTTCGCCAACCTGCGCTTCGTCTCCGCTATCGCTCCGCTCAGCGCGAGAGCCACTTAGGAGGGAGAGAATTCTTTCTTGTGTCAGACTCGAATCCTGCGCCTCATCTTCCAAAATGAACGGGTAGCGGTAACGCAATCGCTCCAGGAATTCCTCGTCGCTTTCGAGGAGGGTCAGGGCGAGGCGGATGAGGTCGTCGAAGTCCACGGCGCCGCGATAGGCGAGGGCGCGCTGGTAGTCGGCGTAGATGCTCCAGCCGAGTTCGGCGAGAGGCAGCGGGGAGGGAAAGGCGTCTAGTTTGGCACGCAGGCTTTCGGGAGTCAGGAGGCGGTCTTTGGCGGAGCGGATGAAGGCTAAGGCGAGGGAGTCCAACAAATCGGGCA
>JACAEP010000151.1 GCA_013388795.1 Chloroflexota bacterium
TGCAGATCGAGAAGCATGGGGAGATTATATACCAACAAGACCTGGCAGGTTTTAAAAACCTGTCAGGTCTGTTTATGTCATGAGAAATATTTCCCACCTGACATGAGAACACTTTCCTTGAAGGAAACACCGTTTCGAACATAATTACAGGGGATGGCGTCGTTTGCGCTCTCTGGCGCCAACGGGCGCGTAAGAGAACGCGCCCTACGCAACATTACGAGATTATTTTGTTAAAACCCATAAGGAGAGGGGATTGTTTTAATTTCTGTTCTGTGGATGGGCCGAGTTTCCAGGTCAATGCTTGGATGGTGGGGGGGGCTCCTCCTCGCTTGCCCCCGAATGGGGGAGGTAGAGGAGGCAGGGAAGAGGTAAAATAAACAAGCTTCAAAACCAACAAGCTGGAAACCGCCATGCTGGAATATGTCAACCTTGAAATAGCCATCTCGCAGGAAGAATATAAAAAACGATTGCGACCTTTGCAGCAGCGGCTCTATGAATTGGAGCACGCGGTCTTCGATGCCAAGGTTCCGGTCATCATCGTGTTCGAGGGCTGGGCAGCCACCGGCAAGGGACGGCTGATCAGTCTACTCGCAGAACGGCTCGACCCGCGCGGCTTTCGCGTCGTGCCGATCACACCGCCGCGCACGGCGGAGACGCGCTATCCGTGGATGTGGCGCTTCTGGCAAAAGATTCCCGCCCGCGGGCAAATGGTTGCATTCGACACCTCCTGGTATCGCCGGGTCTTGATTGAGAGATTGGACAAAACTGTCAAAAACGATGAATTGCGCGCCGCCTATCAAGACATTGCCGAATTTGAAGAGATGCTCAGCGCCGATGGAACCGTCATCTTGAAGTTCTGGCTGCACATCAGCGAAGATGAGCAGCGAAAGCGCATCAAGAAATTGAGCAAAGACAAATTGACCGCCTGGCAGGTCAGCGAAGAAGACCTGCTCCAAAACAAACGTTATGAAAAATTTACGACCTATGTCGAAGATATGATCGCCCGCACTGATTCGCCTCATTCCCCGTGGACCATCGTTGAAGCCACTGACCGTTATTACATGCGCATCAAGGTCTTTGAAACCATCATCGCCTCTCTCGAAGCCCGTTTGGGGCTGTCCGCTGCGACAGGAACCAAGTCCAAACATTCACGCGCCAAAAAAGAAATGAAAGGAGCCGTCAATGCTTGAGCGACTTGACCTTACGCTGGCTTTGGAACGCGATGAATACGAAACACAACTCAAGGCATTGCAGGCAGAACTGCATGCACTGGCGTTCCAGGTCTATGTCCAAAAGCGACCCGTGGTCATCGTCTTTGAAGGCATGGATGCCTCAGGCAAAGGCGGCGCCATCAAACGTCTGACGGAGCGCATCGATCCGCGCGGATACGTGGTCTGGCCCATTGCAGCTCCATCCGGCGAGGATAAAGAGCGTCACTACCTCTATCGCTTTTGGCGGCGACTGCCCGAACAGGGACAGATCGCCATCTTTGACCGTTCCTGGTATGGGCGCGTCTTGGTGGAGCGTCTCGAAGGCTTCTGCACCGAAGCCGATTGGCGCCGCGCTTACAGCGAGATTAATCAGTTCGAACGTCAACTCACCGACTATGGCACCATTGTTTTTAAATTCTGGATGCATATCAGCAAACAGGAGCAGCTGCGTCGTTTCCGCGAACGCACGCGCACCCATTACAAAGCCTGGAAGATTACAGATGAAGATTGGCGCAATCGCGGCAAATGGGAAGATTACATCGTCGCCGCCGAAGAAATGCTGTTGAAGACCAGCGCTCCCGATGCCCCCTGGACGCTGGTGGAAGCCAACGATAAATACTTTGCCCGCATCAAGTCCCTGCGCACAGTGACCGAGAAATTGCGGCGGGCATTGAAGTAAAAAGTAATATCGCCACGATCGGAAATCCAATACCACCTTTAGGGAGCAGGCATTAATTTATCCGCATTTCCGCGGCGGACCGTTTATCCAAGTTCCTTTTTGTAAAACCGATGGCGCTTGTAAATCTTCGCCCACTACAAACATGCTTTCTTTCGTTTTGCAACGCGGGATGATGGGTTTATTTGCAAACTACAGAATTTCTCTCGATGGGCAGACCAAAAACCTCATAGACAGGCAAACCATCCCATTCCACAGGAATGTCCAAGCCGAGGGCAAAGGCGGCGGTAGCGGCGGTATCTACAGCGGTGATGGTGGAATTCAAGGCTGCAGGCTTAACGCCTGCGCCAAAAGCCATCCAGGGGATGGTCATATCTTCATACAAACTTGAGCCGTGGGTGGTGCCGTGCCCGCCATGATCGGCCGTGAGAATGAATAGCGTTTCAGACATCAAGCCGCGATGATCGAGTTCCGTCACGAGCATCTCAAGCGCCTGGTCGGCGCGGAACAATACGCTGAGTTGTTCGCCGGAAAGCCAGCCGTATTCATGCCCCATCCAGTCGGTGGTGGGAAAGTGGACAAACATCAAACGAAAATCGGACGGGAAGTTTTGGATAAGGTCATCGGTGATGACGAGGTCTCGGTCGTTGATGAACTTGAAAATATCCGTACTTTGCGGTTCGGTGATCTGACGCAGTTTTTCCTTGCCGACATACATGACCGTCTGCATTTCGGCAGCGTGGGCAATGTCGAAGAGATCGTTCACTTGGGCATAACCGTTTTCAGGGATGTAGTCGTTCCAATCCACTTTATGCTTGGCGGGGCATTGTCCGCTAAGCATGGAGGTATGCGCCACAAGGGTTACACTTGGGTACACGGTTTGCGCGGTGAGCGAATATGCCGATTGACTCAATAACGATGTGAGGAAGGGCATCGGCGCAAGCGGAATGGCGTCGGGGCGGAAACCGTCAATGGAGAGGATCAAGACTCGGCGCACAAGAGGCGCAGGGGTGGGGGTAACGGAAGGCGTCTGAGTTGGCGTCGCGGTGGGTGTTAAAGTCGCTGTAGGGGTCTTTGTCGGTGTTTCTGTGGGCAGGATGGGGATCGTTTGGAATTGGCAGGCCAGCACAGTAAGACACAGAATGATAGTAAGATGGATGCGTGACATTCATTCATTATAAATAACTTTTATCCTGAGTATGATTTGGGTATGGATTCATTGACCCCTCGAACCTTGCACGAAGAATTAATTCACCACAACCATATTGACCCGCACAAACGCGGCTCGGGGCTTTCGGATTTTATCCTGGGCGCGCAAGACGGTTTGGTCAACGTCTTGGGCGTGGCGCTGGGAATCGCTGCTGCGACGAACGATGCGCGGGTGGTGTTGGTGGCGGGCTTGGCGACCATGTTTGCTGAGTCGATTTCCATGGGGCCGTGGCATTTACCACTACGCTTGCCGATGCAGATCTGTATCAAAGCGAGCGCGAGCGTGAGTAGCGGCATATTGCTGAAGCGCCCATGCTGGAGACAAAAGAGATCCGTGATATTTATGAAGGCAAAGGCTTCCAAGGGGAGTTGCTGGATCGCATCGTGAGGACCATCACTGCAAACAAGGATGTGTGGGTGGCAGTGATGATGGCGGAAGAACATCAACTCTCGCCTGTGGACCGCGGGACCGCCATGAAGGCGGCGTGGGTGGTTGGGCTTTCGGCGATCATTGGTTCGTTGGCGCCGATTTTGCCTTTTATTTTCCTGCCGGTTTCGGTCGGTTGTGGCTTTCGGTTCTGATGACAGCCCTGGTGTTGTTCGCAATTGGTTTTTACAAGGCGCGCGTTACCGTGGGCAAGCCCCTGCGCAGCGGCACAGAGATGATGTTAATTGGTATGATCAGCGCCATGGTTGGTTATTTGGTCGGTGTTTTGCTCAAGGTTCCGCCCCTGCCGTGAGGGGTTGCTGAAATATAAATTCACCAGCATCCCAAGGAAGAAGACGAAGAGCATGGCTACGATCACTTCTGCGCCCCACCCAATGACCGGGACAAAGGTGAGGATTTCCAGCGCGGTATCTTTGAGGACGGTGGAAAGCCCATAAAGCGCCATGGCGGAGTAGCCAATTTCCTTTAAGCCTAACTTTGCCTGGTGTGCTTTGGAGAGGTGTACGATCATGTACACCTCTAGCACTGTCAAGAGCAGAGAAGTGCCCGGGATTGGCGCGGTGAGGGCGGAGATCACGCCTGCCGCAAGGATGTAAATGAGGATGAGTTTCATCAGCGATTCAACAGATAGAGCGCGCCGATGGTGACGACCACAATGGCAAAGCACAGCACAACGCCGCCCAAAACCAGCGTAAAGACGCTGCGACCGCTTTCCTCCTGGATGACAGATGAACCTTGCGGCTCCAACGGTTTGGATTCAAAAGCCGGTTCGCGCCGGATGGGAGCGGGCGGTTTCTTGGCCGCGGCGTTTGGCATCTCCTGTACAATGCCCATGTTCGAGAGCATTTGAAATGCTCCATCCACACGCTGACGCAACGCTGGGGGCAGGTCTTCAAGGGTGTGGTAGGTCTTGCCGTCGGCGTGAATGACGCCCATCTGAGAGGAATGGGCAGCCAGAACATTTTGCACCATGTCGCCTTCGAGAAAGTCGGGAATGCCATTGCCGTTTGCATCCACAAACATTTGAGACATCTGCTCGAATGCCTGTCGTTCGTTGGCGGGCATGTCTGCGATGCTGTGATAGGTCTTGCCGTTGAAAATGATGGTGGGCATGGGGTCTCTCTCCGTTTCCCCCATTTTACACGTAGAGGCGTAACTGCGTTATTGCATCTGGTATTTCTTTTCGAATTGTTGTTTCTTTTCCAATTGGCGGGTGATGACTTCGAATAACTTTCCCAAATACCGTGAAAAGACCAAGGAAATCTCCTTCTCATGGTTGGTGAATGGCGAGAAAGTGGTGCGGGATAGCGAGATTAAGCCGATCGGTCCGGTGTGATCCACGATGGGGACACCCAGCCATGAACGGGTGCTTAGAGGCGTTTCGTGATTAATCCAGGCGGGCACCATTTTTACATCCTCCAGAACAATGGGCTGGTTCATGGTCAAAACCGATTGGTAGACACTATTGCGCTCCATTGGCTCGTTCTTTTGAATGATGAGAGGATGCATAAACGCGAATGTTTTCGCCCGCGGTTGGAGGATGACGCAGGCATGATGAGAAGGAACCACCTTGCCCATGTTTTCCATGATTAGTTCAAGCGCCGAGGTCGGGTTGACACGGTCGTTTGACAGCATCATTTCGATGGTGTTTAGCGAGCTGACGATTCCGCTCAGGTTGTTTGATAATTGCGACTGGCTGAGCAGCAACACATACATATCCAGCAGCTGCATGGAGCCGTTCTCGAATTCAACCACGATGGGATCGTAGATATGGGTCTGGGCGCGGCTGAGCGCAAGTTTGACGGCGATGTTGATGGAGAGATGACTTTTTAAGATAAAGGCTTCCGCGCCAAGCTCACTTTCCATTTCGCGGATCTGTTTTCGCAGGAACAATTCCACGCCATACCGACGCCCAAGCCGTTCGAACATTTTGTTGCGGGGAATGACGCTTTTGGCGCGTCCCTGTCGGACGATGATTGCGCCGGGTACGAGCGGGTTTGAATCCAGGTATGCCGCCACTTCTTCCGTCAAGACATTCTCTGAAATGGAATAATCTGACATCGGCAGTTCGCCGATGCAAACAGGCACCGGAATGTGACCGGTGGGGAAGATGCTGAAATAATGCGGGATTTGCTGGGCAACTTTCATGGCATGAGATAGAGGGATTATACAAACCCGTATTTAAGCAATTTTGAAACATGGATTAACAACTTGTAAATGCAATCTATTGAAATGGAGTTCTAATGTAAAACCAATAAAACTCTGAAATGAAATTTTTATGAAAAAACCATTTCATTCCCCCATGGGAGTGGCTAAAAGGGTGAGTGAGCGAAATCAGTGATGTGAAAAGTGTATTTCGGGTATTGCTGTTTTCTCAATTGGCGTTGATTGAAGTAATAGACAAACCAACGAACCGCGCCGTGAA
>JACAEP010000050.1 GCA_013388795.1 Chloroflexota bacterium
GAAGGCTTCCACAACCTTGAGGCGGGTGGTGGCTTTCTTGCGCTTCTGTTTGCTCTTGGTGGTCTTCACTTCGTGCCAGAGTTCCTCGGAGAGTTTGTCGAGATCAAGCCGTTCTAGAACGTCGTAAAACGCTTCGGCGCCCATGTCGGCGCGGAAGACCTGACCCCAGCGCTGCTTCAACTCGCGGTAACGGATTTCACTGATGAACGTAAAGGGACGCAGTTCGAGCAATTCGTCGCGCAGGCGCGAGGAATTGTTCGAGGAAACCGAAGTCTGCGACTCCAACTGGCTGCGCAGGGCTTCCATTTCCTGGTCGGCCTGCGCTTTGATGGCAGCCGCCTGGGTCTTGAGGGTTTCGATCTCCGTCTGGCGCTGATCCTTTAGTTCATTCTCAAGCGACTCGAGCTTCTTCTGAACGGTTTTTTGAATGAGGGTGATGTGCTTGCTGGCAACCTTTTCACCGGCGTCGATGATCTTCTCACCGGTCTGTTCAAAGACCACCGTCTTCTTGGCCGCTTCACCCATCTGATCCTGAAGCATGCGCTCCAGTTTTTGTCCTTCCTTGATGATCGGGTCGAGTTGTTCAGCAATGCCTTCGTCGTAGCCTTGTTCAAGCATGGCTTGTTTTTGTTTCAACTCCGCAATGCTGGCGTCGCGCCTGGTCTTGATCTCAATGATGCGGTTATTGATCTCCGAAGCTTGTTCACGTTCAGAAACGGTGATTTCATCTTCGATGCGTTGGAGGGCTTTCTTGCGGGCTTCTTCATCCACATAGGTAACAATGTACTGGGCAAAGTAAAGCACCCGGTCCAGGTTGCGGCGGGAAATATCCAACAGCATACCCATCTGCGACGGGATGCGGCGGGTGTACCAAATGTGCGCGACAGGGGAGGCAAGCGCAATATGCCCCATGCGCTCACGGCGTACGGCAGAGCGGGTCACTTCGACGCCGCACTTTTCACAGGTGATGCCTTTATAACGTGGGTTTTTGTACTTGCCGCAATAACACTGCCAATCGCGGGTCGGTCCAAAGATTGCCTCGCAGAACAACCCATCTTTTTCCGGGCGCAAACGGCGATAATTGATGGTTTCTGGTTTCAGCACCTCGCCATATGACCATGACATGATCGTTTGGGGTGAGGCAAGGCTGATACGGAGTGCGGTTAATCCCTTGGTTTCCACTGGATCCTCTCCTACAAAATGAAATTCATGAGTGGTACAGGCAGCGCATAGGTAACGCGTACCAGAGACAAACAAATGCAAGCGCTCTGAGTGATTTCCTCAAGCGCTTGCTGGTGTTCTCTCATTTTTTACATCCAACAGGGCAATTATATGGATTCAGCGCCCTAAAGTCAAGGTTAAATAGTAAAGAGAGACTCACTTTAAGGTGGATTTAACGCCTCTTTTCCCGTACCAAGCCTGATTCTACAACTTTGGCGCTTCCCTCACCTGAAGATCGGAGAAACCCACCTCAATGGACGACTTCTCGCTCGGTTCCGCCGCCAGGTATAACTTGCCCATTTTGAAGCGCTCATCCTGAAAAGATGAGGCAAGCGCCCCGTTCAAATAGATGCGAAAACCACTGCCATTGCAGATCACACGCAGGCGATTGAACACGTTCATGCCGGGGCGTAAAGCGATATGCCACGTCCACGGCATGACCGTGTAAAAAAGCAGTTCGCCTTTTTCATCCTTGGCAACATAGCCAAACATGTAAGTTGCCTGCGCCGAGATCATCACCCCATACCCACCCTCCGAGGTATGCCGGAAAAAGTACCCGGCGCGAATCCATTCCTTATCGCCGCCAAAGAAGCGGATCGTGGAACTAACATCAAAGTTATCCAAAAAGCCGGAGCTTTTCAACAGGTAATACGAACTGAGTTGTGGTTTGAACGCGCCGCGCAACTCCGCCGGTGAACCTTTGTGTAAACTGAGCATGTCGTCGTTGACTGTTTCCCAGCCGGGCATGGTCTGTTGGCTGAAATCTGCGCCGAGGAGCAGGTCGCCCATATCGGGTTCGGGGGTGAGGGTTTTGGGAATGCGAAAACTCGTGCCGCAGAATTCACAGACGGCGATCTCGTTTTTCAGCATGCGGGCAGGTAATGCCGCGCCGCAGTTGGGGCAGTTATGCGCTCTCATGGTGTGGGTGTTTCGCTTGGAATGATCACAGGTTCGGGCGTTAGCGACGGCGTTTCTGTGGAGGTGGGGAGGATGACCTGTGTTGGCGTTTCCGTGGGGGGTGGAGTCGCTGTCGGCGTGGCGGTTGGCACGGTGGGAATAGGCAGGCTCAGGCTAAGGCGGATGCGTTTGTCAATTTCCGCATTTTCACCGATGAGGGTCAATCGCAGGGTGACGATTCCGTTTGGAAGTCCGCTGAGATTCCAGTTGGCAAGGGTTCCACTTTCTACTGGTTTGTCGCTTTCGCCGAGCGTGGTCCAGGAGGCGGGGTCTTCCCCCAGACCGAATTCCAAGCGCCATTCTTTGAAACCGCCGCTTGCCGTGGCAGTGCCTTTAATTTCCAGCATAGGGGTTGTAATGACTTCTCCGCCGTTGAGGGCGAACTCGATTTCTGGCTGTGGGTCGTCTTTCTGACATTCCCTTTCAGGCGCGATATCGGGGTTTTCGTCCAAGCCATGATCTGCAAGCCAGGCTTTGCCATCGCCAGTTTCAAACCATTTGAGCGCCCACGGGTCTTTGACATTTATGACAAGCTTTTCCTTGGTGGGTCCATCGCAGGCATCGGAAGATTCGAGTCTTGTCCACACATCAAGTTTGACACGGCGAACCAGCCCCTGGTCTTTTGTGAGCGGCAGTTGGTCGAATGCAAAGACTTCGCTGTATTCGCCGCCGCATTCGTTGGTGGGTTCTGTGCCGCCCAGGCGGCATACTACTTTATCTACAATTCCATCCGGGCGGATGAATGGGCTTGGCGCGCCGTTGGTGAGATACGGCACGGCATATTCCATAAATTGCGACCAGATGGGCGCAGCGCCGCTCAAGCCGGACGAACTGACAATGGGGGTGTAGTCGGCGTTGCCGACCCAAACGCCGGTGACAAGGTCGGGGTTGTAGCCCATGGTCCAGTTATCGCGGATGTCATTGGTGGTGCCGGTTTTGGCGGCAACAGGGAAGGAAAGGTTTAACCTGGAGTTGCGCCCAAATGTAAAACTGCGAGCTTCGTTATCAGACAGGATGGACGAGATCAAATAGGCATGTTCCGGGCGAATGACTTGTTCGCCTTCGGGGACTTCGTATTCGTATACGACTTCGCCGCTGAAGGTGGTGATTTTGAGAATGGCCACAGGCGGAACTTTTTTACCGCCGTTGGCAAAGACGGAGTAGGCGGCGGTCATTTCGTATAGGCTGACATCGCCTCCGCCGAGGGTGAGCGACAAGCCATAGTCGTTACGAGTCAGGGAGGTGATGCCGAGGCGTTCTGCAAAAGCAATCAGTCCGTCTTTTTCGGGCGTTTGGGGGTCGTCGTAAATGCCGACAAATTCCAGCGCTTTGACGGCGGGAATGTTGAACGAGTTGGCCAATGCAAGACGAACTGTGAGTCCGCCGTGGAAGGAGCCGTCGTAGTTGCGCGGCTCATAGGGCGGGTTGGCTCCGTCGGGAAATTGCGTGGGAACGTCCCAGATCCAAGTGGCGGGGGTCCAGCCTTTTTCGAAGGCGGCGACATAGGTGAACGGTTTGATGGATGATCCCGGTTGGCGGGTGGGGCTGATGGCCATGTTAATCTGCCCGGAGATGGCGGCGTTGTTGAAATCGGGGGAGCCGACCATGGCGAGGATTTCGCCGGTGGAGGGCTTGATGGACACCAAGGCGCCATTCTTGGTATTGTTCTCGACCATCGAAGCCACCTGGTCTGTGACAAGTTGTTGGGCGCGGTCTTGCAGCGCGGGGTCGAGTGTGGTGTAGACGACAAAGCCAGAGCGATAGATGGTTTGGGCGTCGTATAAACTTTCCAATTGTGCGCGGACGAAGTTGACCCAGTGTGGATACCTTGAACTAAAGTTTGGCGCGGTAAATGTATAGGACTTGATCTGATTGGCAGCTTCCGTCGCGGCAAGCGGGTCAACACAGACACGCTGTTCTCTGTTGCTGACTTCAATGCAGTTCTCCGCCTGACTCAGTTCGAACATCAGCACCAACACTTGTTGTTGACGGGTTAGCGTCCCTTCCGGGTTGGTGTAAATGTCATAGACCGCTGGGGATTGCGGTAAACCAGCCAAAAAGGCGGCTTCACCCAGTGTCAGGTCTTTGGCGGTCTTGTTGAAATAAGTCTCGGAGGCGGCTTCAATGCCATAGGCAAGATTGCCGTAATAAATTTCATTCAGATAGAGTTCGAGGATTTCATCTTTGGAATAACGGCGGGTGATTTCTGCGGCAAGGATGATTTCGCGCGTCTTGCGGGCAACGGTGCGTTGGGTGCGTTCTTCTGGCGATAACAAAAGCGCGCGCGCCAACTGCTGTGTGATTGTGGAAGCCCCGCCGCCCTGCCCATCTGTAATGTAGTTTGTCCACAACGCGCGAATGATGGCGACCGGGTCGAAGCCGGGATTGTTGTAAAAATCCTTGTCTTCTGTGGCAATGGTTGCCGCGACGAGACTGGGGGAAATTTCGCTCAAGGGGATGTAGTTGCGGCGGCCTGCGGTTGGGTCATTCAATTCATACAAGACCTGACCGTTCCGGTCGAGGATGCGGGCGGTTTGAAATTGTGAGGTGCGATTCTTCAAGTCGCTTACATCGGGCAGGGCGCTGGCAATCGAGTAATACTGATAAACGAGGATGGAACTTCCGCATAAACCCAAAAAGACAAGCCCGAACAACGAGACGATTAATGCGCGGGTGAGACAGACTTTGTTTCCGCGCCAGGCTGCGCCAATACCGCCAAAGAAGGAGCCAAGGCGATCCATGAACGAAGGGCTGGCTGGCAGGGGGTGTTGATATGGAGCGTACAGTTGCCTTTGCTGGTATGGCTGCGGTTGTTGATTCGGATTTTGCGGCAAACGATATGCAGGACGCCGGCTGGTTGGCAGGGGCGGGGTTGTCTTGTGTGCCGGGCGATACGCCGCGTTGGTAACGCGCGTGCCTTCCACATCAACTTCTTCCACCCGCCTGGGAGGCGGCATGTTGTTTTCGTCGAGTTCGGGCAGATTCAGAATCGGCGTGGTGTTCCCTGTCGGCTTGCGCGAAGCCGCTGTCCCGTCGGGAAGAGGCGCGGGGTCTATATCCTGACGGGTTTCTTCTTCAGAGCGCAGCAAGCGCCGCAGTCTATCGTTGTCGTCTTGGTTCATGTTTACCTTCACGTCCGTCATTGCGAGGAGGGCGTTCTTCCCGACGAAGCAATCTTATGAGCATGCTTGGAGATTGCTCCGCCACAAGAGCAAGAGCGCAGCTCGCAATGACAATGTCACTTCGGCTTGTTCATCACCAATAAATTCAAAATACCCTTTTGCAGAACTTCATCTTTTTGATTCCGCACTTCTACCTGCGCGGTCAACGCGCCTCCGCCGATACGAGGCAAGGCTTTGGTTTCAGAAACCGTCAACACAGCATGAACAGTGTCACCGATAAACATTGGCTTTACAAATTTCCATTCTTGAATCTCACGAAAGGCAATGACCGTGCCTTCAAGCATGCCGGTGCGCATGATCAAGCCCGTTGCAATCGACAAGCCCAACAGTCCATGCGCGATGCGCTGACCGAATGGAGTGGTCTTCGCAAACTCAGCATCGGTGTGAATCTGGTTGTAGTCGCCGGTTAATCCGGCAAAGGTATTAATGGCATCTTCGCCAACGGTACGTGAAAGAGTTGTTACAGTTTGCCCAACCGAAAATTCTTCAAAATAAAGTCCAGCCATGTTTTTCTCCTCTGTTAGTTTAGTAGTTTCATAGTTTGGTAGTTACCGCAAAACTACGTAACCATTTGACTAAATAAACTAAATTATACCTGTTTGACCTTCCACTCATTCGCCCGTACAATATGCGTCATGCGCGACTGGTCTCTTCGCCTCGGCGACCCGCTCCACCTCACCCTTGCAGCGGATGCCCGTCTGACCAAGCCGGACTATCCCAACGACCACATCTGGGAAGTGGAGATCGGAAGCAACGACCCTGAACGTTCGGCGGTTGGCGTGACTACCACCTTTGGTTCACGGGCGCGTTCGATGCGACTTTTTTTACGCTTCACCGAGGGCGGCAAAAGCCTTATAGACCCTAACACCTTTGCGGGCAAACCGTCTCTGCGGCGCTTCTATCCAAACTTCCTAACCCTCGATTTTGTTCCCTTCGAAAACCTGCAAACCACGGCTGATTTTTGGGTTCCCGAATCGCATGCCGTCGCCGGGCGCGTGACCCTCGTCAACAAAACCACCGCCGTGCGCAACATTCAACTCGAAGTCTGCGCCGCGCTCGTCCCGCTTAACGGGCAATCCATCATCCCCACCCAGCAACAATTAATCAACATCTTAGCCGGACAAACCAGCGGAGTCGCTCCCGTAATCTTCATGACGGGCGGACCCAAGCATGGACCTGGACCGCACGCCTCGCTCCTTCTGGACCTTGAGCTGGGTCCTGGCGCCACTCGAACTTTTTCCTTCGCTGAAGCCGCCCTCGACACCATCCCCGAAGGCTTCGACCTTGCACGCAAAACCGCCGCGCGCCCGTGGCAGGCAGAACTCGCACGCATTGAACTGCTGGACGAAAGCCAGACCCTCGACATCCGCACCGGCGATACAGACTGGGATGCCGCGCTTGCTTTCAGTCAGAAAGCCGCGCACGCCCTCTTCATGCAAAGCGACTCGCTGCCGTACCCATCCTTCGTGCAAGCCCGCCACCCCGATCATGGACATTCCAACAAAGGCGACGGCACAGATTATCCGCCCGCCTGGAGCGGTCAATTTGTTTTGGACGCCTATTACCTCGCCAGCATTTTGAATGCGGCGCCGAATGTGGCAAAAAACCTCCTGCTCAACTTTTTATCTACACAAAATGAAGATGGCGAAGTGGATGGCAAACCCGGCATCGCCGGTCAACGCGGACGGTTCCTCGCCATGCCCATCCTCGCCAGCATGGCATGGAAGTATTACCAAGTTACACAAGATAATGATTTTCTCACAGAGGCTTTCCCAAAGTTGGTGAAATTCTTCTGGTCGTGGTTCTCCGGCGCGCACGACCGCAACCGCGACGGCGCGCCCGAATGGGATCACATCCTGCAAACAGGGCTGGAAGATAACCCGCTATTCGATGTCTGGAATCCCTGGTCGCAGGGCATGGATGTTTCCTTCGTCCACAGCCCGGCGCTTGAGTCCATGCTGTATCGCGAAGCGCAGACGTTGATGAAGATGGCGAAGAAACTTGGTAGACCCAACGAAGAAACCATGCTCATCTTTGCGCAATCGGAAAAACTCAAAGAATCATTGGATGCCGGTTGGAATTCACGTGTCAGCTTCTATTTCTATCGTGACCGCGAAACAGGCATAATGACCGAACCCAAAGTCATCGCCAAACGCACAGGCGACGGCTCGATGCGCCCGAAGTTCGAGTCGCAGACGCCGGTGCGGCTGCTGGTGGAGATTCGGACCAAAAGTCCAGCCGCGAAGCGGCCGGAAGTGGAGATCAGCGAATACTTCACCAAATCCAAAGGCGAGAGCGAAGTCCTGGCCGGGCATCAATTCCAATGGCGCGCGGGCGGACTGGTAGCGACGACTCAAATGACCTTCTCGCGCGTTGGGCGAATCAGCGTTGTGGGTTTGGAAGCGACCGACAAGATCAACGTCAAGATCGTGGATATGACCGGCGAAGACATCACGCTGGGGCTGCCACTCTGGGCAGGCGCGCTCGAACATCAACGCGCCTATGCCATGATTGGCCGCAACCTGATGATGGCCGACCGCTTCGACAGACCATTTGGTATGCCATCCATGCCAGCCGCGCCAGATAAAGACGCGGAACAGATTGCATTAAGCGTGAGCCTGCCGTGGAATTTGTTGATCGGCGAGGGGCTGCTCGCTTACGGCTTCCGCGCCGAAGCGACCAGACTGACCGCGCACTTGATGAATGCCATCATTCAAAACTTAAAACAGAACCACGCCTTCTATCAACGCTATCATGCCGAAAAAGGGACGGGCATTGGCGAACGCAATTCGTTGACCGGTTTCGCTCCAGTAGGTTTATTCATGCAAGCCCTCGGTGTGACGATTCTCTCTGGTACACGCGTAAAGTTGGAAGGACGAAATCTCTTCCCATTTGCAGTGACCATCAAATACAAGGGGATGTCCATTGCGAGAGGGCAGGAACAGACCACGGTCACATTTGCAAACGGCGAAAGTGTGATCGTAAAGGACGAAGCGCCTTGTATCGTTGAGATATAAATAAAATACAAGTAACCGTCACCTCGCAGGTAACGGTTACTTTTTAAAGCGGATTTAATCCAAACACCTCATTTCATGGTATAAAAATTTCAGCATCCACATGCAAACCCGCATTTTTCATGAGGCTGATGACTAACAGGTTGTTGAATCTGCTTGCGTTTCTATATGGGGAAAGCGCGTCTGCGCGTATGGTTGAACAAACCCAACATCTGCTGAATCAATATCGTCCGCGTATCAAGCCGCGCAGCGGCGCGTTGACCGAACGCGACGCCATGCTTATCACCTATGGCGATCAAGTTCAACGCGCAAATGAAAAACCGCTGCAAACGCTCAAATCTTTTTGTGATCAATACTTAACCAATATCGTCAGCGGAGTTCACATCCTGCCCTTCTACCCGTGGACATCGGATGACGGTTTCTCTGTCATTGATTATCGCCAAATCGATTCCGCGCTTGGCTCATGGGACGATGTTTTGTCCATGCAGAATTTTCGGCTGATGTTCGATGGCGTTATCAATCACATCTCATCGCAAAGTGATTGGTTTCAAAAATTTCTACAAGACGACCCGCGCTACAAAAATTATTTCATCGTCATCGAAGGCGAGCCAGACCTTTCGCAGGTTGTCCGTCCGCGCGCGCTGCCGCTGCTGACCTCGTTTCAAACACCATCCGGCAAGAAAAAAGTGTGGACGACTTTCAGCGGCGATCAAATTGACCTCAACTTCAAAAATCCCGAAGTCTTGTTTGAAATTCTCGACATTCTTTTGCTTTACATCGAGCATGGCGCAACCTTCATCCGTCTTGACGCGATTGCCTATCTTTGGAAAGAGATTGGCACTACTTGCATTCACCTTCCGCAAACACATGCTGTCATTCAATTTCTGCGTGCCGCCATCAGTGACATCGCGCCGCATGTGCAGCTCATCACCGAAACCAACGTTCCGCACAAAGACAACATCTCCTACTTTGGCGATGGCTCGAACGAAGCCCAACTCGTTTACAACTTTGCCCTGCCGCCGCTGACTCTCCACACCTTCCACACCGGCGACGCACGCATCTTATCTGACTGGGCGCGGGCGTTGATTCTGCCTTCGAAGCAAACCACCTTCTTCAACTTCCTCGCCTCACACGACGGGATCGGGTTGAATCCTGCCCGGGGAATTTTGTCAGACGCTGAGATTGACCTGCTCGTGAATAAAACTCTTGAACATGGCGGCTTGATCTCCTACAAACAGGACGCGGATGGGGCGCAGAGTCCCTATGAGATGAATATCAATTATTTCGACGCGCTATCCAACCCGAGCGTGGATGAACCGTTAGAGTTGCAAGTCAGCCGCTTTATCGCCGCACAAGCCATCATGCTTTCCATCATCGGCGTGCCGGGCATTTACTTCCACAGTCTCTTCGGC
>JACAEP010000006.1 GCA_013388795.1 Chloroflexota bacterium
AGGTACATATCCTGGTCGAGTTCGTTGTGATGGGTGGTAAACGGACGCGCCGCCGCGCCGCCATACAACGGCTGGAGGATGGGCGTTTCCACTTCGAGAAAGCCGTGGTCGTCCAGAAAAGCGCGCAGGGATTTGATCAATTTCGCGCGTTTTCGGAATGTATCACGGACTTCGGGATTCACTGCCAAGTCGGCATAGCGCTGGCGGGCGCGGAGTTCTACATCGTCAAGAGATGCATAGCGGACAACCGTGCCGTCTTCCTGAGTCACGTCTTTGTCGGCGGGCAGAGGCGAAATGGATTTGGCCAGCAGTTTGAAGTCCAGAACCTGAAGCGAAACCTCCCCGGCTTTGGTGCGCATCATCACGCCGGTCGCTTCGACAAAATCGCCGAGGTCAAACATTTTATTGAAGAAAGCAAGGCGGTCCTCTCCCACTTCGTTCACGCGCAAAAATAATTGAATCTTGCCATCACTGTCTTCGATGTGAGCAAAGCACAACTTCCCCTTGGGGCGCATGGAACGGATGCGCCCTGCCAGAGTGACCTTCACTTCTTTGGTCTCATCTTTTTCGAATTCGGCAATCGCCTGCGCGCTGGTGTGGGTCCGCTTGGCGCGGGTAGGGTATGGCTCCACACCCTCGGCGCGGAGTTCTTCAATCTTCTGCAGACGGATTTTTTCAAGGGAGTTGTATTCTGCCATGATCTAATTCTTTCATCCCTTCGCTAGCGCTCAGGGCGGGTTTTCTCCTTTCTTTCAAAAGAAGAAAGAAAAGTGAAGTAAAAAAAGCCCCGCATCCCATACATGGACGCGGGGCAATACGTCGCGTCCTGATTAACCGACTTTGAGAATCTTCACGTTGTAGGTTCCGCCGGGGGTTTCCACTTTTACTGTGTCGCCCGCTTTGTGACCCAAAATAGCCTTCCCAATGGGCGATTCATTTGAGATCTTGCCCTCGCGCGGGTTGGCCTCCGCGGCGCCGACGATGGTAAAAGTTTCGGCTTCAAAGTTCCCTTCCTTAATGGTCACCTTCGAACCGACAGCAATCACATCATGTTTCTTGCCTTTGCCGTTCTCTTCAATAATTTGGGCAGTGGCAAGCAAAAGGTCCAGTTCCTGAATGCGCCCTTCTACAAATGCCTGTTCGTTCTTGGCGGCTTCGTATTCGGCATTCTCGATCAATTCGCCGCCCTCCATGGCCTCATGGAGGCGCGCAGCGACTTCCTGCCTTTTGACAGTTTGCAGGTACTTAAGTTCTTCCTGCAATTTTTCGTACCCCTCTTTGGTAAGGAAATTGGTCGGCATGGTATTTGTCCTGCTAAATGAATTTTGCATCCCCTGCCGAGATGCAATGATAAAAATTTCCGGTGGTATCGTCCGGAAAACGCGCATACTATATCATGATTTATACCCTGTTTCAAGTCCTAAAATCAAGGCGACATTTCTACTCTTTTGTCCAAAACGGTAGCCCGCCAAAAGTAGACACATGCTGGTTGATTTGACTTCGCATCGCCCGCGGATTCTTAAATAACATGGAGATCTGGGACTCGTATGCCAAAATCGCCTCTTTCCACGCCTTCATGCCTGCTCTGCTCACCCGTTCAACCTTTTTCTTCATCCCAGCCGTTTTCGGCACAAGGTGTTCTGGAAAATTGAACAGATATGGAATATCTGCCACGTAATGAAGGGGGCGATCCAGCCGTTCTGCTGCCAGGCGTACGGTGACATGGTCAATGTGTTTGCCAACGCCAAGTTGGCAGACCAGTTCATCGTCCGGTTTGAGGCGGGCAGAGATGGCAGCCGCGATCTGGTTGGGCAGGTCGGCTTCACTGGCAGGCGGGTCCACATAGATATCAAAATAGAGCCAGTCGCCGTTCTTGTCCTGCCGGTAGATGCAGTCTGTGAAGTCGAAATGACGTGTTTTTGCCCCCAGGAGGGCAGCCGCATGCTTGTCTTCTTTGCGGCGGCGGCTGACAACTTGCCGCGCAGATACCATGCCCCACTGGCGATGCAAGTATTGGGCAAACATGGACAGTTCTTTGACGCGTGGAAAGCCGCACAAGATCGTCCAAATTTCGACCTTGTTACCCGCCTGGGTTTGGTCGTAGATCCAACCACCGGCGGAAAGGGCGGCATCGTCAAGATGAGGGGAAATATAGATCCAACGCATGGGGTATTTTTACCATAGAACAGTAATGAAAGGCGGCGGTTCTCTCTATTAAACTTGGAACGCGAGGTCAAAAATATGGAACGGCGAAAACAAGAACGCAAGAACTTGGTGGCATATACGCAGGTATTCGATTTATACGGGGGCAATCTGCTGGGCTACCTCGGCGATCTGACCGAGGCTGGCGCGATGATCATCAGCGAAAAGCCCATAAAAACCGACACGGAGATCACACTTGCCATTGAACTGCCCGAACTGCCCAATATTAAAGCCGCGCGCATGAGCCTGGCGGCGCGGGTCGTTTGGTGTCAGCAGGACCTTAGTCCGCAATATTTCAATATTGGGTTTGAGTTTAAGAATATCTCGGAAGATCAAAAAAAACTGGTGGAGTCCATCATTCAGAATTACGAATTCCGGCTAGACGTACCCAACTACCCTATACGCGGGGTTCCGCCAAAGTGATTGGGCTGAAAAAACTGGCAGCCATTTCGGGCTGTCAGTTTTTGTATCCGCGGTTGCTCTGTTGCAAACACTCTCAAAATCTGTCACTGCGAGCAAAGCGAAGCAGTCCCTGCCAGCGCAAGGGATTGCTTCGCCGCTTGCGGCGGCTCGCAATGACATCCTTGCAACAGAGCAATCCGCGGTCAAAATTTTTGTTTTTCGCAGGACTGGTTTTAAGCCTGGGCATTCTATGTTAAACTTTTATCATGTCTGTTGCCAAAACCTTGTTCTTTACGGCTCCCAAACAAGTGGAAGTTCGAGAAACTCGCCTGCCTGACTTGAAAACGGATGAAATTCTGGTGGAGACCATTTGCTCCGCCATCAGCGCCGGAACGGAGATGCTGGTCTATCGCGGGCAGTTCCCGCATCTTCACGATTCGCAAGATGGCTTAAGCAGCGATCTGGAATATCCGCTGGCGTATGGGTATGCCTGTGTGGGGAAAGTGAGGGAAACAGGTAAACAAGTGGACAAGTCCTGGCTTGGTAAAACTGTTTTTTCTTTTCAACCGCATACGTCATCCTTCATCGCTCATCCTTCATCATTAATTTCCATTCCTGATTCCCTTTCCCCCGAAAACGCGTGCTTTTTGCCCAACATGGAAACGGCTGTGAATTTGGTGCAAGATGGCGCGCCGATTTTAGGTGAAAGAGTTTTGGTTTTGGGCCAGGGTGTAGTAGGACTGTTGACTGCTTCGCTTTTATTAGAATTTCCGCTGGAGAATTTAACGGTTGTAGATGGGATTGAGCTAAGAAGAAATGCGATTCAAGCCGAAGGCAATCTCCTGAATTTATCGAAGGGCCAAAAGTCAAAAGTCGAAAACTTCGACCCAAAAGACCTTCAACCTTCGACCTTTGACTTATCGTTTGAGCTCACCGGCTCCCCTGCCGCCCTGAACACCGCCATCGAACACACCGCTTTCAGCGGGCGGATCGTGATTGGCTCATGGTATGGTCAAAAGCGCGCGGAGGTTGATTTAGGCGGGTCGTTCCATCGCTCGCGCATCAGACTCATCTCGTCGCAGGTCAGCACCATTTCGCCAGAGTTATCGGGACGGTGGGACAAGCGCCGCCGCTTCGAGGTCGCGTGGCAGGCGCTGGAACGCATCCAACCGCAGAAGTGGATTACACATCGCTTTTCATTGGACGATTCGGCAAAAGCCTATCAACTGCTGGATGAAAATCCGCAGGAGACGGTACAGGTTGTTTTCGAATATTAGAGGTTTCATGAAATTTAAACGATATACCCTCGAAGATTGTCATCAAGCCACTGGCATCCTCTTCATCATTGACGTGTTACGCGCCTTCTCCACCGCCGCCTATGCCTTCTCGCGCGGCGCAAAAGAGATTCGACTCGTGAGCGGCATTCAAGAAGCGCTGAATCTGAAAACAAGCCTTTCCAATGCCAAAGCCATGGGCGAAGTGGGCGGATTGCCGCCCGAAGGCTTTGACTTCGGCAACTCCCCCACCCGCATCCTCGAACATGACCTGACGGGCATCACCCTCATCCAGCGCACCGGGGCAGGCACGCAG
>JACAEP010000114.1 GCA_013388795.1 Chloroflexota bacterium
CGCCCGAACTGGCTGGCTCGACCCTTGTGCTGCACGACATTGCCCCAGACCGCGTGGATTTGGTATATGCGCTTGGGCAGAAGATGATTCAGGATTTCAATCTGGATTTTCGACTCGAGAAAACTTTATCGCTCGATGAAGCGCTTCAAGGCGCGGACTTTGTGATTCTGACCATCACCACAGGCGGACTCGAAGCGATGCGCCATGATTTGGAGATTCCCGCCAAGTATGGAATCAAACAATCGGTGGGCGATACGACGGGCCCAGGCGGGTTGGCGCGCGCGTTGCGAAACATTCCCGTTGTGGCGGAGATCGGGCGCAAGGCGCTGGAGGTCTGCCCCAACGCGCTCTTCCTGAATTACACCAACCCCATGACCGTGTTGACGCGCGCGCTCGCCATGCAGGGCGTGAAGGTGGTCGGCTTGTGCCACGAGTGGATCGGCGTGCGCAAGAAACTGGCGCAGTTGTTTGGGACCACGCCTGAGAACATCTCGGCGAAGATTGCAGGCGTAAATCACCTCATCTGGGTCGCAGATTTGTATGCAGATGGGAAGCGAGTCTTTGATGAGTTGCCAGCGCTTGCTGAGAAAATTTTGAGCGGCGAACTCAAAGTGGACGAAGATGACACGTCTGTGTTTGCCGACCGCGCCAAAGTGAAATCCACTTTGTTCAAGTTGTATGGCGCGCTGCCTGCGGCGGGAGACCGTCACATTGCCGAATTCTTCCCACACTTCATCAACGAATCGACGAACTGGGGCGCGGATTACGAACTCCGTTTGACGCGTGTGGAAGACCGCCATGAAATGGAAGCGGAAGCCAAAGGCTTGATTGAGGCCGCTCTGCGCGGTGAGGCGCCGCTCGCACCCTTCATGGCGGCTGTTTCTGACGAAGCGGCGAATAAGATTATCTGTGCGGTGGTGTGCAATGAAAAATATGTTGGGATTATGAATCTGCCGAATGTGGGGCAAGTTGGCAACTTGCCTTACAACGCGGTGGTTGAAACCTATGGCGTAATTGACGCCACAGGCGCGAATGCGATTGCGTTTGGCGAAGCCCCTGCGGGTGTGCGGAATGTTCTCGAACACCATATCCGCCAGCAGGAGATGACGGTGGCAGCGGCGTTGAGCGGCGATAGAAAGTTAGCGTTGCAGGTCTTGCTGAACGACCCGTTGTCCAGCAGGTTGGCCATTACGCAGGCACAGCATATGTTGGATGAGTTGTTGAAGGCGAATAGGGGGTATTTGGGGAGGTTCGTTTGAAGGGCGACCGCAGACGGCGGACGGTAAACTGTAGTCAATGGTCTGCGGTCGGCGGTCAAATGATCGGTGTAGTCAACACTTATCGAGCAGAATCAAATTTCAGTTAAGGATGAATCGGATTTCTATCCAAAAGGAGAAAACACAATGTCTGAATTAGCAATTCTAGGCGGACCCAAAACCCGCACAGAGGAATACCCCGCCTGGCCCGTGTGGGATCAGCGCGAGATTGACGCGGTGACGGAAGTGGTCAAGTCAGGGCGCTGGGGCGGGTATCCGTACCCTGGCCCGAAGACCGCAGAGCTGGCGAAGAAATTTGCCGAGTTGCAGGGCGGCGGGTATGCCGTGCCGATGACGAACGGGACGATTACGATGGAAGTGGCGCTGCGCGCGGCGGGCATCGGCTGGGGGGATGAAGTCATCGTGCCTGCCTACACCTTTCAGGCAACCGCATCCGCGCCGATGGGGGCGGGCGCGATTCCTGTCATCGTGGATATAGACCCGAATACCTATTGCCTCGACCCGAAGGCGGCGGAGAAAGCCATCACATCTAAGACAAAAGCGATCATCCCCGTCCATCTCGGTCATCAAATGGCGGATATGGACGCCATCATGGCTCTGGCGGAGAAATACAATCTGATCGTGATCGAAGATTGCGCGCACGCGCACGGCGCAAAGTGGCGCGGCATGGGCGCAGGGACAATCGGTCACTTCGGCTCGTTCTCGTTGCAATCGTCGAAGACGCTCACGTCGGGCGAGGGCGGAATCCTGTTGTGCAAATCTGCCGAACATGCGGCATTGGCGGCTTCGATTGTGGATTGTGGACGTCCACATGCGTTGGGCGGCGGAGGTGAAGATTATGCCAACGGATTGGCAATGCAAGGCGGCAATTTCCGCTTGAGCGAGTTGCAGGCGGCGGTGGCGCTGGTCGGCATCGAACGCTTCCCCGAACAGGCGAAACAACGCGAAGAAATGGCGGCGTATATGGACGAAGCCTTGAGCGAGATTCCTGGCGTGCGTGTGTTGAAGCGCGACGAGCGTCATACCACCCGTTCGTTCTATCGTTACATCTTTGCGGTGAATCCGAAAGAATTCGGGGTGGAGCATGATGCACTGTGCGCCGCGTTGGACGCCGAAGGGATTGATTGCTGGGTGGGCTACGAAGCCATGCACAACTATGCATTGTTCCAGCCGCAGAACTCCAAACTCGCCGTGCCGAAAGCCTTCCCCGACTATTTCGATTTCTCGAAGATGAATCTGCCCGAAGCGACGCGCGCCTGCGAGCACGAAGCCGTCTGGCTGGATGAGGCGGTCTTCCGCGCGGGACCCAAAGGCGTGGACGATGCGGTGGAAGCGGTCAAGAAGATCCAAAGGAACGCGGCTGAATTGAACCAGGCGGCGGAAACTTTAAGAAAAAAGTAAAAATGGTTCCTTGCGAATGCAGAGGCGTAAACAAAAAAATCGCCCTGCCGAATTTTTGGCAGGGCGAAGAGAATCTCAAAGATTGGTTTAGTGTGCCGTTACAGCCGGTCTGAATTTATACCCATATACCAGATATGTACCCTACGGGGCAGATCCGATTGCGGTTGTGCGGCTACTCTAATAACGACTTGTCAAACAATCCCTCAATTTCCCCCCTTTGTACTTTCCCGCCGCCAAAGTGTAGCGCATTTGCCGCGCCAGTCGCAACTGCATATCGCAAAGCGATACCTGACGAATGCCCTGCATCCAGTGCGAACGCCAAGCCGCCCAGGAATGC
>JACAEP010000016.1 GCA_013388795.1 Chloroflexota bacterium
ATGTGGACCTCGTCTATGAATAGGATTGCGCCCGATTGCTTTAACTCATCTATGATGCGCTTGAGGCGTTCTTCAAATTGACCGCGATACATGGTGCCCGCCACGAGCGAACCTACATCTAACTGGAGCAGGCGCTTGTTCATGAGCGGAGCAGGCACATCGCCATCCATGATGCGTTGGGCAAGTCCTTCCACGATAGCGGTCTTACCCACGCCGGGTTCGCCAATGAGGGCGGGGTTGTTCTTGGTGCGGCGCGCCAAAATTTGAATGACGCGTTCAATTTCCATCTGGCGGCCAATGACCGGGTCAAGTTTCTTTTCTTCGGCTTTGGCGGTCAGGTCGGTGGCGAGTTGATCGACGAGCGGGGTTTTGGGGTTGTTACCTCCAGCGGGGGCTTTGCCCGGTTGGGGCCCCGCAGGCGTCGGCGAGGATGAAGCGGATTCGTTTAAGACGCGGCGGGTCTGACGGCGAATCTGGTCCGGCGTCACGCCTAGTCGCCTTAGGGCTTCGAGGGCGGTGGAATCCACACGCACCAGCCCAAGCAGAATGTGTTCAGTACCAATGTAGTGATGCCCGAGGCGGCGCGCCTCATCCACGGCAAATTCGAGGACTTGTTGAGTTTCGGGAGACAGTTCGATGCGGGTCGGGTCGAAGTTTGGGTTGCTGCCTGAAATCCGCGCAACCACCTCGCGCACGCGATCGGAAGACATGCCCAGTTCGCGCAACACGCGCCCGGCAACGCCGCCTTCTTCATCCATTAATCCGAGCAGGAGGTGCTCGGTACCAATATTATTTTGACGGGCGCGCTCCGCCTCTTGATGGGCGAGGCTGAGTACGCGCCTTGCTCGCTGTGTAAAACGTTCCATTCCAGCCATGGGTTTTTCTCCTAAATGCCTTGTAGGAATTCTACCAAAAAGCCGAAATCCCCGCGTAGGAAAAAGGTTAGAGTTTCCTTACGGGAAGCGGACAAAGCGGCAGGTTTCAAAGGAAAAGGATTGTTTTTGAGGTAAGCCTAGCGCCCAAACAGCATGAAGAAGTAGGGTAAAAGCGGCGAATTTCAGCCGCTTTTACCCATCTATTTAAAGTTTTTGGGGCGCTAGATGAATGGATAGGCGCTTGCAATCAAAAGTGGCGGACGATCGCCCGCCACTTTTGATTTACGTTTTCAAAAATTGGATAATCTGCTTATGCACATCTTCAGATTGCAAAGCTCCCCGATGTCCTAGTCCATTCGTTTCGACATACTGCGCTTCGCTCCAGGCATTGGCAATGGCGCGGCTATCTTTAACCGGGGTGACGCTATCGGCGCGGTCATGGAACATTAAGGCAGGGATGTGAATCTGTTTTACCAAATTTTCATTGACGATCTCGTCCAACACATTTTTGCCAAAGTTTTCGGTAATCATTTTTCGCAATCCATTCATGATCTCATCCGGCAAATTTGCCAATACTTGAAAACGGGGAAGCGAATCCAAGAGTCGATTGAATGAGCCGAGATACACCAACTTGGAAGGCGCTGGAAAATTCCGTTTCACGAGTGAATACGAAGTGATGAGTGTTCCAAACGAATGGGCGATGAGCGCGTCGAACTTGCCTTCGCGCTGCATGACCCACTCCATTGTGGGAGAGATTTCGAGGACGTTGGTCAGTTTGCCATCGGACTCTCCGTGCGCGGGCTGATCGTACGCGACGACCCGATACCCAGCCGCAAGCAACGGCTCGACGAAGCCTGTCATCTGGGCGCGTGCCCCGCCCCAGCCATGCATCAACAGGACGGCGGGGCCGCTGCTGCCCCAGGTGGTGACAGCCAACTGACCGCCATCGAAAGGCATACGATAATTCTTTCCACGGGCGAGGATGGCTTCATCGGCAGCCTTCACTTCATATTTGCTTGGGCTGAAAAAGGCGCGGTAAGCCTTCTTCACAACATCTTGCGATTCTAAACCGTTCATGGTTTTCTCCTTTTATAAACTTACTACTTAGTAAGTTTTGACGACAAAAAAATATTACTTGAGCAAATCGAGCTTGATCTGCTGAATCACACCGTGAAATTTCTTCGCGCCCAGCGCGCGCGCCATTTGCAAAGCGCCTTGCACGGTGGAGAGAATCAACGCGGCTTTATCAGCAGGCTCGCCTTTGAAGGTAAAGACGCCAGCGTCTCTGCCCTCTGCCAAAGCGGCTTGAAGCCAGGTCAACAAATCTTTATGCAACGCTTGCACTTCGCTTTGCAAGCCGTCAGGGATGGAGTTGAATTCCGCTTCCATCGAACCGACGAGGCAGATCTTGCCTTGATCCGCGCGCATATTGATGTAGATGCTCAGGAACCAATCGAGTTTGGCTTCGGGAGTTAAATCTTTCACACGCGAGTTGTTGATCCACAACTTAAAGCGTTCGCGGTACCGCTGCATGACGGCAATGCCCAAGTCTTCTTTGGATGGGTAGTGATAATGAATGGCGGCATTCTTCACGCCCAACTCAGCGGCAATGTTGGCATAGCTAAAACCGTTGAAGCCTTTGTCCTGTAACAGGGCTTCTGCCAGATTCAATATCGTCCGCTTGGAGTTTTTGATCTTGCTCATCGAATAAATCTTACTTACTAATCAGTAATTTGTCAAATCGGAAACAAGGCGGGGCATTGCTTGGCCCTCGCTCAATCAAACTCTTTCTCCTCGAAACTGCGTTTCATATAACTGGCTATAGATTCCGCCCGTCGCCAGCAATTCTTCATGCGTGCCGCGTTCGACGATTCGTCCATGATCCATCACCAGAATCATATCTGCCGCTAAAATCGTGGAGAGGCGATGCGCGATGACGATGCTGATGCGCCCAGCCATGACGCGCTTGAGCGCCTCTTGAATCAACGCTTCGGATTCACTGTCGAGTGAACTGGTGGCTTCGTCCAGAACTAGAATGCGCGGATCTTTGAGGATCACGCGCGCGAGGGCAATGCGCTGTTTTTCGCCGCCGCTGAGTCTGTATCCGCGCTCGCCGACGATGGTGTCGTAGCCTTCAGGCAGGTCTATGATGAAGTTGTGGATGTTAGCGGCTTTGGCGGCGGATTCGATCTCTTCCTGAGTTGCGTCGGGTTTGGCATAGGTCAAATTGGTGCGGATGGTATCGTGGAAGAGATAGGTCTCCTGCGTGACCATGCCGATGGATTGAGACAAAGACTCAAGTGTGACGTCTTTGAGGTTATGACCGTCAATGCGGATGATGCCGTCGCTGGGGTCGTAGAGGCGCGGGATGAGATAGGTCACAGTCGTTTTGCCAGCGCCGGA
>JACAEP010000051.1 GCA_013388795.1 Chloroflexota bacterium
CCTCGGCGTGAACTTGAGCCGCTATTGGCAATTCCGCGTTTCGCAGGCATCACTCTCTGAGTTGACCGTTTACGAAGATGGCGTAACGCTGAATCTTTTCAATGACGTCTCACACTTAAGATTCTGACCGCAGACCGTATCCCACTTTCCACTTTCCACTTTCCACTTTCCACTTTCCACTTTCTACTGTCCACTACCCACTATCGGAGTTGCCTTGTCCAAAATCACCCTCATCCTCGGCGGCGCGCGCAGCGGGAAATCATCACATGCGCTGAAATTAGCATCCGAATCACAAAAGTCGGTCACCTTCATTGCCACGGCACAAGCCTTCGACGACGAAATGTCCGCGCGGATTCAGAAGCACAAAGCCGAACGCCCAGTCAGTTGGGAAACGCTCGAACTTCCGCTTCATATCGCGCCAAGTGTGTCGCAGATAAAATCAGACTTGGTCATCCTTGATTGCATCACGCTTTGGGTGACGAATCTCCTAATGCAATTTGTCAACGATGATCTTGTGGATGAGGCGCCATTCATGCAGGCATCACAGGCAGAGACAGAGAAACTCCTCGCTGCGATCCGTAACACAGAACAAGATTGGTTGATTGTCTCAAATGAGGTTGGTTTGAGCCTTGTCCCGCCCTATCAGATGGGACGGGTGTACCGTGATGCGCTGGGCTGGGTTAACCAACGGCTCGCCCAGGAAGCGGATAAAGTCCTTTTCATGGTGGCAGGTATTCAGATGAATATAAAAGGATAAAACATATGAGCTTGGTAGTTCGCAAAATGGATGAGACATCAGCGCATCGATTTAATCAGGTCAATCGAAAGTTTGAAGTCACTTCTAAAGTTATTCTGGATATGACGCACGGAAAATTGACATGGGCGGTGACGCCTGTGGCGCCGTACGAAAAAGAAATCCCGATCGAAGATATTGACCCTGCAACCTTTATCAACAGTGAAGATAAAGTGATCTTCCTTGCCGAAGTGGAAGGCAAACTTGCCGGGCAGATCAAACTCATTACATGGTGGAACGGCTATGCCTATATTGACGATCTGATCGTCAACCCGCAGTTTAGAGGTCACGGCGTGGGAAAAGCCCTGATGGAGGCTGCCATGCAATGGTCAAGAGAGAAACGCTTTCCCGGCATCATGCTCGAAACGCAGGATGATAACGTCGCCGCGTGCAAGTTGTATGAATCCTGCGGCTTTGTCCTCGGAGGCTTCGACCAATATACGTTGAAAAATTTCAAGCGGAATGAAACGGCGTTGTATTGGTATTTGATTTTTTGAGGTCAGATCAACGCACAAAATAGATGATCGCTACGATCACGCCGATTGTTACCACCGTCCACCGCAGCGTGGACGGTTTGATTTTGCCCGCCAGCCGTCCGCCGAGGTTGCCGCCGATGAGCGCGCCAATTGCCATGACCAGCGCCACTGTCCATAAGACATGACCAGAGAAGAGGAAGAAGATCGCCGCGGCGATGTTGACTGCGAATGAGATTGCCTGTTTGAGGGCGTTGAGGCGCGTCAGGGAATCTTCGAGGGTGAGTCCCAGGGCTGAAAGGATGATGACGCTCAAGCCAGCGCCAAAGTATCCGCCATAGATGGAGGCGAGCCCAATCGGTAGCCAGGTCAACTTTTCGAGATTCGCACCCTGATGCTCCCCCATCCGCTTCACCAACCACGCGCGAACTGGGTCTTGAATGGCAAGCAAAACACAAGCCAAAAGAATCAGATATGGCACAAGTTCGGTAAATAATTTCTCGCCGGTTCGCAAGAGTAAAAATCCGCCCAGCACGCCGCCGACAATACTGGCTGGCATGAGCAACCATAGACGCTTGGTCTGGTCGCGCAGATCTTTCATCTGAGCCAATGTCCCGCCGAAGTAGCCAGGACAAAGCGCGACGGTGTTCGTCACATTGGCAGCGACAGCGGGTATGCCGAGAAAGGTTAATACAGGAAAGGTGATCAGCGTCCCGCCGCCCGCAAGGGCGTTGATAGCGCCCGCCGCAAGCGCGGCGAGGGCGGCAAAGAGATAGTCTAGGGGTGTGAGCATGATGGTGATGTCCTTGGATTTTTGGTGAAGTATAGCATCTCATTCTTGACTCTCTTCCCGCTCCCGCATATAATCCCAGCCATTCAGAAGTAGTACGCGCAAGGTTCCCTGATAGAGAAGGATGGGCTTGGTGAAAACATCCGCAGGAAAACAGCGCCGAAGTCATCTGGATTGATCTGCTGAAGAAAATTGGCAATTACCAGTTACGAATTACCAATCGCTAGAACGGCACGGGGTTGCCCGTTACAGCAAACGAGTGCAGTCAAAGGACTGAACTGAGGTGGTACCGCGGAGCATGCGCTTCGTCCTCATGAAGGATGAGGCGTTTTTATTTTAAATTCCCGTCATTGCGAGTAGGGCGCTCTTCCCGACGAAGCAATCTCATTAGCCAGAATACGAGATTGCTTCGGGCGAAAAGCATCGCCCTCGCAATGACAATGACGATGACCAAGGAGCAAGAATGACCAAAGAACTACCCAAAGCCTACGACTTCAAAGACACTGAGTCTCGCATTTATGCAATGTGGGAAGCGGGCGGATATTTCAAACCGCACAACGACCCGAACAATGCCGACTTCGACCCGAACGTCAAACCGTTCGTCATCTCCATCCCGCCGCCGAATGTGACCGGTGAACTGCATCTCGGTCACGCCATGTTCGTCAGCGTGGAAGACTTGATGATCCGCTACCACCGCATGAAAGGCTACTCCACGCTTTGGGTTCCCGGCACCGACCATGCAGGCATCGCCACGCAGCTCATGGTGGAACGTGACTTGCTGCGAACCGAAGAGATCACGCGTGAAGAACTCGGGCGCGAGAAATTTCTTGAGCGCACCTGGGCATGGAAGAAAAAATACGGCGGACTCATCACCACGCAGATTCGCCGCCTCGGCGCTTCTTGCGATTGGGATCGAGAACGCTTCACACTGGACGAGGGGCTGAGTCGCGCCGTCCGTGAGGCTTTTGTGCGCCTGTATGAGAAGGGCATGATCTACCGCGGACCGCGTCTCATTAACTGGTCGCCAGGTCTCAAAACTGCCGTGTCTGACCTCGAAGTGGAATACTCCGAGGAAGATGCCACGTTGTATTACTTCAAATACATGGTGAAGGATTCAGACGAGTTCATCCCCGTGGCAACCATTCGCCCTGAAACCATCCTTGGCGATACGGCTGTAGCCGTCCACCCGGAAGATGAACGCTTCAAGAAATTCATCGGCAAGACCGCCATCGTGCCCATGCTCGGACGTGAAATCCCCGTCATCGGCGATGAATACGTGAGCATGGAATTCGGCACCGGCGCGTTGAAGATCACCCCCGGTCACGACCCGAATGACTATGCCATCGCGCATCGTCACAACCTGCCCATCATCTCCATACTGGATAAAGAAGCCAAGGTCAACGAGCATGGCGGAAAATATCAAGGCTTGGATCGCTTCGAGGCGCGCAAACAACTCTGGGCGGAGATGAAAGAGGCGGGGCTTGTCATCAAGACCGAGCCGTATCGCACCACCATCCCCCGTTCCCAGCGCGGCGGTGAGATCGTCGAGCCGATGATCTCGGAGCAGTGGTTCGTGAAGATCGAACCGCTTGCAAAAGCCGCTCTCGAAGCCGTGAAAGACGGACGCATCAAGATCGTGCCGGAACGATTTGAGAAAATTTATTTCAACTGGCTTGAGAACATCAAGGACTGGTGCATCAGCCGTCAGTTGTGGTGGGGGCATCGCATCCCGGTGTGGTATTGCCCCGATGGGCACATGACCTGCGCGCGTGAAGACCCCAAGCAATGCGCGACCTGCGGCTCGAAAGATATTCATCAAGATGACGACGTGCTAGATACATGGTTCTCGTCTGGCTTGTGGCCCTTCTCCACGCTCGGCTGGCCCGACGAAACGCCCGACCTGAAATATTTTTACCCCACCTCCTACATGGAAACGGGCTACGACATTTTGTTCTTCTGGGTGGCGCGCATGATCATGAGCGGACTTGAATACACCGGCGTGGCTCCGTTCCATACTGTTTATTTGCACGGACTCATCCGCGATGAACATGGACGAAAAATGTCCAAGACCTATGGCAACGTGATCGACCCGCTCACCGTGATGGACGAACTCGGCACCGACGCGCTGCGCTTCACATTGTTGGTGGGCGCGACTCCCGGCAACGACATGAATCTTTCTGTGAAGAAAGTGGAAGCGAACCGCAACTTCGCCAACAAGGTTTGGAACGCGGGCCGGTTTGTGATCAATGCGATCAATTCATTGGCTGACGATAGACCGCAGACCGCGGACCACGGTCAATGGACGCTTGCAGACAGTTGGATCTGGGCGCGGCTGCAAACCCTCGCCCGCGATGTGGAACGCCAGTTCCAGAACTTCCAATATGGGCAAGCCGGGCAGCAGATCTACGACTTTTTGTGGTCAGACTTTGCCGATTGGTATGTGGAAATTGCCAAAGAGCAGATGAAAACCGCAGACCACAGACGGCAGACGGCGGAAACCCTGACGCGTGTGTTGGATACCACGCTCAGACTGCTGCATCCCTTCACCCCCTTCATCACCGAAGAAGTGTGGGGGCATCTGCACAGCGCCGTCCGTGAATCTCCAATCTCCAATCTTTCAAAGGATTGGCCCGATGCGCTCATCGTTGCCAAATGGCCCGAGCCGCGCGACCCCGAAGGCTGGGAAGCGGAAAAGATTGCCGACTTTGAGTTGATTCAGGAAATTGTCCGCTCCATCCGCAACCTGCGCGCCGAAAAGAATGTTGCGCCATCGAAAAAGATCGCCGCTTCTTTCTCTGCCGGAGCCAAGACCGGTTTGCTGAAAGCGCAATCCACCGTCATCGCCACTCTCGCCGGGCTAGACCCATCTCAAATTTCCATTCTCCAATCTCTAAAAGAAAAACCCGCCGACTCCGCCGCCCTCGTGGTTGGCTCAGTAGAAATCTACCTGCCGCTCGCAGGCATGGCTGATCTCGCCAGCGAAAAGACCCGTCTCGAAAAAGAACTCAAGGAAGCCGAGTCTCACATTCAACGCTTGGAGAAACTGCTCAACAGCGACTTTGCCCAGAAGGCCCCGCCCGCGCTGGTGCAAAAGGAACGCGACAAGTTAGCTGCGTACAAAGATACAGCCGAGAAAATCAAGGCTCAACTGAGGTAAAAATGTGGGTCACGCTTCAAGCGTGACCCACATTTATTTCATCAACTCATCCATCTTGCGGATAAACCCATCCGGGTCCTTGAAAAAATTCGCCACATGGATCATCCCCGTGCGGATCAGCGCCATCGCCTTGGGTTCGAATTTCATCCCAATGCTTGTCTCTGCGATTACGTCCGC
>JACAEP010000052.1 GCA_013388795.1 Chloroflexota bacterium
ATCGTCGAATGTTTCTTTACCGATATTGACACAGATAGTGACCACCGCCCGCGGGCGGTGGTCGGCGGTCGGCTTGTGGCGTTAAATTTCTTTTGGCGTTCTACTTCGCGTATCGAATGTGGGGGCGACAGGGTTATTACAAGATGTCAAAAATCAGCGTACTTTTGTCATATTGACGCAAACTTAAATTTCTTGTATAGTTTTGAAGCAATTTTTTGGAATTACCGCTCTTATGAACCAGCGTGATGACATAGGCTGTGAATAAGCGGGCGCCCCGTCCGGAGTGTCTGCTTATTTTTTTCTAAAACCTCTACCTAGGAGAGTAAAAAATGTCAGGACAGATCAATGCGTTTGAAATGGCACAAAAGCAGTTCGATGCTGTTGCCAAGCAATTGAAACTCGACTCTGGCGTGGCGGAGACCTTGCGCTGGCCCATGCGCGAATTTTCCTTCCGCATTCCGGTTCGCATGGAGGATGGCTCGCTGAGAGTCTTTCAGGGTTTTCGTGTTCAGCACAACGATGCGCGCGGACCCAACAAAGGCGGCATTCGCTTTCACCCGGCTGAGACGATGGACACCGTGCGCGCGCTTGCCACATGGATGACCTGGAAATGCGCTGTGGCGGATATTCCGCTGGGCGGTGGAAAAGGCGGCATTATCGTTGACCCCTCCACCCTCACCGTGCGCGAGAAGGAAGACCTGTGCCGCGGCTGGGTACGCGCCATGTGGAAGAACATCGGCCCGCGCAATGATGTGCCTGCGCCAGATGTTGGCACCACCCCGCAAATGATGGGCTGGATGATGGATGAATATTCCAAGCTCGTTGGGCAATATACGCCGGGTGTCTTTACTGGTAAACCTGTCGGCGGCGGCGGTTCGCTCGGACGCACCGAAGCCACTGGTTATGGCGTGATCTATACCGTGCGCGAAGCGATGAAACATCTCGGTATCGACCCCAAAGGGTCCGTTGCGGCGCTGCAGGGCTTTGGCAATGTGTCGCAGTATGCGGCTGTCGGGTTTGTCGAAATGCTCGGCGGCACGGTCGCATGTGTTTCCTGTTACGACCGCCACGATAAAAAAGCCTACACCTACAGCAAGAAAGGCGGCATTGATCCGCGCTTCCTGCTCTCTATTGTGGACGAGTACGGAACCATTGACAAGAAAAAGGCGATGGACTCCGGATACGAAGTCAGCGACGGCGACAAGTGGATCGAGTTTGAAGCCGATGTGTTGATCCCCGCCGCGCTCGAAGGACAGATCAATGCAGAGACGGTTAAGAAGGTTTCCAAGCGGGTCCGCATCGTGGCCGAAGGCGCGAACGGTCCCACCACCCCCGAAGCCGACGAAGTCTTCAAGAAAAACGGCGTGTTCAACATCCCCGATTTTTTATGCAACGCTGGCGGTGTGACCACCTCTTACTTTGAACAGGTGCAGAACGATGCCAACTATTACTGGGAGAAGGACGCCGTCCTCCGCCGCCTCGATGTGAAAATGACCTCCGCTTTCAATGCAGTACTCGAACGCAGCGAAAAGGAAAAGGTCTATATGCGCGATGCGGCGTATATGGTCGCTATTGACCGTGTGGTGAAAGCGATGGAACTGCGCGGCTGGTTGACGGGTTCTGCGTAATTGGTAATTCGTAATTGGAGATTAAGAGGATGCGCTGAAAAGTGCGTCCTCTTTTGATTAACGCTTCTTTTCGCGCTCGAAACTGATTCTGTTTTCTTCAACATTTCCCTACTTTGACATTTGATACAATCACCATGCACTTAATTACCAATCACCAATCTCCATTTCCCGAGGCGCTTATGTCCAAACCAACCTTCAAATGGGACGATCCATTTCTGCTCAATGACCAATTGACCGATGAAGAACGCATGATCCGTGATGCGGCGCGCACATATTGTCAGGAGAAACTCATGCCGCGCATCCTCGAAGCGAACCGCAAAGAGATCTTCCACCGCGAGATCATGAACGAGATGGGCGCAATGGGCTTCCTCGGCTCGACCATTCCCGAAGAATACGGCGGCGCGGGCTTGAACCACGTTGCCTACGGGCTGATTGCCCGCGAAGTGGAGCGCGTGGACAGCGGCTATCGTTCGGCCATGAGCGTGCAAAGTTCGTTGGTAATGTACCCCATTTATACCTATGGCACCGAAGAACAGCGCAAAAAATATTTACCCAAACTTGCCAGCGGAGAATGGGTGGGCTGTTTCGGTCTCACTGAACCGAATCACGGAAGCGACCCCGCCAGCATGGCAACCAAAGCCAAAAAGGTGGATGGTGGTTATATTCTGCATGGCAACAAGATGTGGATTACCAACTCACCGATTGCAGATGTGTTTGTGGTGTGGGCAAAACTCGACGGCGAAATCCGCGGTTTTGTTTTGGAAAAAGGTATGAAGGGACTCTCTGCGCCGAAGATTGAAGGAAAATTCAGCCTGCGGGCGAGTTCCACCGGCGAGATCGTGATGGATGAAGTTTTCGTTCCTGAAGAAAATATCTTCCCTGAAGTGAAAGGGCTGAAAGGCCCGTTCGGGTGTTTGAATAAGGCGCGTTATGGCATTGCCTGGGGCGCTTTGGGCGCGGCGGAATTCTGCTGGCACGCGGCGCGGCAATATACGTTAGACCGCCCGCAGTTCGGGCGTCCGCTGGCGGCGAATCAGATTGTTCAACTCAAGCTGGCGAACATGATGACGGAAATTACGCTGGGCTTACAGGGCGCGTTACGCGTTGGACGCTTAATAGACGAAGACAAAGCCGCCCCCGAAATGATCTCGCTTGTCAAGCGCAACTCCTGCGGCAAAGCTCTGGACATTGCTCGCATGTCTCGTGATATGCACGGCGGGAATGGCATCTCCGATGAGTATCACGTCATCCGGCATGTGATGAATTTGGAAGCGGTGAATACTTACGAAGGGACACATGACATTCATGCGCTGATTCTGGGACGAGCGCAGACGGGATTGCAGGCATTCTCATAGGGATACCCCTCGCGGGTATCTTATTTTGCAGAGGAGTGTTGAACATAAAAAGGGCGGACCTCGCGGTCGCCCTTACGTTATTGCTATGGCTCAACCGGGTATCCCGCATCCACCCAGGCGGCGAGCCCGCCGAGCAGGGCTTGCGCGTTTTCGTAACCGTTGCTCAAGAGCAGGAACGCCGCACGGGCGCTCGTGTGTTCGTTCGGTCAGGTGCAGTAGGTGATGATCCACTGACTTTTTTCCAGCGAGAGTGTATCAATACTGTTTTCGAAATTTCCAAGCGGAATGGAGATGGCGCCCGCCGCATGGCTTCTTGCAAATGACTCTGCGCTTCGCACATCGACGAGAATGGCCTGACCTGAATCCACGGCGGCTTTTGCCTCGCCGACGGAGATGCGCGGCGCCTGATCTTCCGTCAGCGGGGGCTGGCTGCCTTGGGGTTGCTGACCCTGTTGCGGCTGAGTCGGAAGCGGAGCCGCTGTCGGTTCGCTTTGCGGAGTGGCTGAACTGCATGCCACAGTCATCGTGATGGCCAGGCTGACGATAAAATAAAAGATGCGCTTCATCGCTTACAACTCGCAGAAGCGGTCGGCGCGTTTGCCGATGATGGCGAGGCTGTCTGCCCAGAATTTTTTGGTGCGGATGTTGATGCCGAATTTGTCGGCGAGGTCGGCGGCGCGCGCTTCTCCCGTGGAGGCAAGCAGTTCCTTGTAAGCGGGCACGAAGTCGGCGCCGCGCTTTTGGTAGACGGCGTACAAGCCGGTGGCGAAGAGCAGACCGAAGGCATAGGGATAGTTGTAGAACGAGAAGCCGCTGGCATAATAGTGCGGTTTCCACGTCCACATATATTTCTGCAGGCGCTTTTCATCCAGCCCGTCGCCATAGGTGGCTTTTTGCGCGCGTTCCATGATGTCGTTGATCTCGTCGGCGGAGAGTTCCGATTTGGCGCGGCGTTCAAAGACTTCTTTTTCGAACAGATACCGCGCGTAGATGTCTACCACGACTTGTGAGGCGTTGTTCATTTGCGCTTCGAGGATGGCGAGAACTTCATCCCTGTTGGTGGTTTGAGCAAGGGCGGCTTCGGTGGCGATGGTTTCGCACATGATGGAGGCGGTTTCGGCGAGCGTCATGGGTGTGAATTGTTGCAGCTCGGTTTTGCCTGCCTGATAGGCGCACTCGTTGTGGAAGGCGTGACCGAGCTCATGCGCCAGCGTGCTGATCTGGTCGAAGGAGCCGTCGAAGTTGGCGAGGATGCGGCTTTCTTTCACGCCGGGCACGCCCATGCAAAACGCGCCGCCGCGCTTGCCTTCGCGTTGTTCGCCGTCGATCCAGTTGTTGTCGAAGGCGCGTTTGGCGAAAGCGCCCAACTCCGGTGAGAATTTGTTGAAGTTTTCCACAATGAAGTCGCGGGCTTCATTCCATGAGTAGACTTTGTCAGTTTTGCCGAGCGGGGCAAAGAGGTCCCACCAGGCGAGTTTTTCCTTGCCGATCAGTTTCGCTTTGTGATTGAAATAGCGGCGGAACATGGGGAAGGAATCTTTCATCGCGCCAAGCATGGCTTCGAGGGTGGCACGGTCCATGCGAGCCGAGTCGATGGAGGCGTGCAGGTTGTCTTCGCGTCCGCGTTTTTTATCGAGGATAAGAGTCTCGCCTTTCACGCCATTAAGACAAGCCGCAAGAGTTTCTTGCACGCCTTCCCAGGCTTTGTTCTCGGCTTCGTAGCCGCGGCGGCGCACGGACTCATCGGGATGCGAGCGCAGGTTGATGAGGGCGGGCATGGGCATTTTTTTCACTTCGCCGTCGAGTTCAAAGTCCACAGTCATTTGCGAGGTGAGAGTCCCTTGCAGTTTGCCAAAGGCGCTGCCGCCGCTCAGGGTCATTTCTGCGGCGAGGGTTTCTTCCGCTTCGCTCATCAAATATTTGGATTGCTCCGCCGCCTCAAGCAGGATGAATTCATGCGCCCTGGCAGAGGCATTGGTCTTTGTCGCTTTTTTGATGGCAGGTTTGCCGAGCGTGCCAGCCCAGGCGGTGAAGCGGGTGTTGAGCACGCTGGCTTGCACGCTCATTTGCTGATATTCCGAAAGCAGGCGCATGGCTTCCTTGTTGCGCGAATCGGTGGTGACAAAGGAATAGATATATGCCTGGATCGTGCCGGAGAGTTTGTATATGTCGTTGAAGCGGTCCACCGATTCGCCGAGCAGTTTGCCGAGTTTCTTCGGGTCGGTTTTGGCATCGGCTTTGGCGGCTTTTTTGAAGAAGGCTTCCATTTCATCGAGCATGGTTTTGTACTTCTTCATGGCAGATTTGAACTGTTTGGAATCAAGCGAGGGATAGACGTTGGTCAGATCCCAGCGGGAAGCGGAAACGGTCATTTTTTTCTCCTAGGTGTGGAATGATGGATTAAGTATATCAAAGCAAATGCCCGACCCTTACCGGCAGATAAAGGTTGGAATGGTCGCCTCACGCAGGGTAGAGTCCACCATGCTGCCAACGAGAACCTGTTGGATCTTGTTGCCGCTGTGGCTGCCCATCAGGATCAAGTCGGCGTTGTATTCGGCGGCGATGTCTGGCAAATGGCGGGGCTGTTTTTGCATACTGATAATGTATTTTGCCTCAACTTCATGAAGTTCCAGATAACGGCGCGCATAATCTTGAACGGTTTCTTTCAAACCGCTTTCTCCCCGCGACGTAAAGACGGTCACTTCGGTCTTCCACATTTCGGCGAGGTAGGCGGTGACGAATAAGGCTTCTTTTGCAAGTTCCGAGCCGTCAAAGGCAAGCAGGGCGCGCTTAAGAGGAGTGGCGCCTTTGGGGACGGTGATCAGCGGACGAGATGACTTCTCGATGATTGCGCGGAAGGGAGAGTTCAACACGGAAAGCCCCGAACCCGGCGGGTTGACCAGTTTGACGATGACCAAATCGGTGACGATGGCGCGTTCGATGATGCGCTGGGTGATGTCGCCTGCGTTTACGGCGAGCGTGCCTTGCACACCGGCATCTTTGCAGATCTGCTCAAAGCGTTGTTTAATATTTTGTGACGCGGGGGCGTCCACGTCATCTTTTGTTTCGACGATGTGCAAGCCGTGCAGCCGCGCATTCTCGCGCCGGGCGATGACGATGCCTTGATAGAGCGCGTCCCAGCTTTCCTCGTATCCGCTCAGGGGGACGAGGATGTCTTCAAAAAGATGGTCGGTGTAGCGGGCGATGGTGCGGGCTTTGCGCCAACTGCCGGATTCAGACGCAACGCTTCTTTTCAAAATCAGGTCTGTGACAGCGACATCGGACTGAATCTCCCACCCAAGCTCTTTTTCCAGAGCGGCGCGGTTTTCCGAGATCCACACATACAGGTCGGTGATGGTGCGTTTTGGAAACCATTGCAGCAGCTCGCGGTCGCGGATGGCTTCAGCGAGGGGAATGTACATCGTGTCGTACCAGTCTGCGGCGGCGTCTTGAAGCGTGGCAGACGGGTTCTCATCCATATACTTGCAAATGTCAATTTGCTGCATCAGCTTTTCATATTGACCGGGGATGGTGACGCTTAAGTCCACATTGGGGCGGGCTTTGGCGAGATTGGTTTTTTCGAGAAATTCGATATACTCGGCGTTGATGATGAGATCGTCGAGATTGGTTTCAGGGGTGAGTTTGACATCTGTCTTGAATTCGGTCACATAGGCTTCAATGGTGTTCAACCCCTCCTGCCTTGCAATTGAAACACGGTGGTTGCCGTCGAGGACGAAATAGACATCGCCCACTTGATACACCTCAATGGGCGGAAGACCCGTTCCGCTGCTCATGGCGGCTTTGACCCGCGCCCAGCGTTCGCGGTCGCTGTCTTGCAGGGGCAGGAAGGTGCGGGTGAAATCGGTGTAGCGTCCCACACTGCCAATAATGGATTTCAGCGGAATGTTCTGAATGCCGCGCTCGGTGCGGTTTTGCAAATGGAGTTTTTTTGCAACATCGTCGTAGGATAAAAGCTGGTTCGATCTGCCGGTGAAACGCGCAATGACCTCTTGAATGGAGGCTCGTTGGCGCGCGTTGTGAAAATCTTCGATGGCAGATTGAAAGTGATATAAGTTGTCGTTCATGGGTTGGCTGAGAAGGCTCCCTTTGCATGAGTATAAAGTGAAAGAATGTCCGCTTCAAGTGCGAAACTTTTCGCATGTTTTTTTCGTCAAATTGGAGTACAGTTAAATTATGGAGGCATCCCCATGAAACAGGATAAATTTCTAACCGGCATTTTGATCGGCATTGGCGCGCTGGTGGTGTTGGCGCTGGCGCTTTTCTTCGTTCGTCAGGATAAGCGTGATTATCTCCCGGACGATGCGCCCGAAGGCGCGGCGCATAACTACGTGCTTGCCGTCATCAACAAGGATTACGAAAAAGCCTACGGCTATCTTGCGGACTTGAAATACAAACCGACCTACGAGGAATTTCGCCAGTCCTTTTTGAACGGCATGGTCAACCCGGATGGCACAGGCGTGGACATTGGCGGCGCAACCGTCAATGGCGACGAAGCTGTGGTGGACTTAACGGTGTATTACTCGTACAGTGATCCCTTCTCCAGCCGCGCCGGCAGCCCCGACCGCGCGCTTTTAGTGGAACAAGACGGCGAGTGGAAGGTCAGTTCGATGCCGTACAACTTCTGGGATTGGAACTGGTATCAGGAGCCGTATCAGCCGTAACCTTTTACGTCATTGCGAGGAGCGCCCTTGCTCTTTGCGACGAAGCAATCTCCAACGCAGCATGAGATTGCTCTGTCGCGCTGAAGCGCTCCTCGCAATGACAGAAAGACGATTATGAAAACCATCCGCAGACTTTATTTTTACTCTGTCGCCTTTATCAGCATCGAAGTGGTGTTGTGGGGCGTCATCGGCTTGCTGCGTTCCATTGTCAACGCGCAGGATATTACGAACAACGCCTCCAACCTGGCTTCGGCATTGGCGCTCATCTTTGTGGGCGCGCCGATCTTTCTTATCCATTGGGTCTGGGCGCAGAACGTTTCGTTCAAAGACCCGGAAGAACATTCAGCCAGTGTTCGCGCAGTGTTCTTGTATGGAATTTTGCTCGGCACGTTGATTCCCGTCGCGCAAAATCTGCTGGCGCTTATCAACCGCACGTTTCTGGGCGTGGCAAACCTTTATGCCGCTCGCGCCATTGTCGGCGGGTCGCAATCATGGGTGGATAACCTCATCGCGATCGTCATCAACTTGCTGATTGCCGCCTACTTCTGGAACATCCTCAAAGCGAACTGGCGCACTCTAACTGAGACCGAAGGCTTTACCGAAATTCGCCGCCTCTATCGTTTCATTTGGATGCTGTATGGATTGTTAATGTTGGTCTACGGCTCGCAACAAGCGTTGACCTACATTTTCACCATGCCTTCCAACGTCCTCGGTCAGATCGGACGCGAAGTGGCAGTGAATGCGACAGCCTTGATCGTGGTGGGCGCGCCGATCTGGGTCGCCTCCTGGCTCACGCTTCAAACCGCGCTCGACGTTGATTCTGAAAAGGAGTCTTATCTTCGCCTTGGCATTCTCTACCTGCTCACCCTCGGCGGCGTGAGCATCTTCCTCGTTTCAATGGGCGACTTGCTGTATCAGTTCCTCCTGCAATTGCTCGGCGATGCGCAGCCAGCCAATGACTTCGTCCGCGAAATTGGCGGGGCGATCTCTGTCGCGGCGCCATTTGGGGCGATCTGGGCATATTATGGCAACTGGCTTAATCAGCAATTCTCCTTTGATGAAAATCTTCCGCGCCGCGAAGGCAAGCGCAGACTCTTTTATTACGTCCTTTCCTTCCTCGGTCTGGCAGCGACCGTGGCGGGGCTTATCTCCCTCTTCTCCGTCTTGATTGATTTGCTTTTGGACATTTCCTATCTCAGTTCAAGCGGTATCGTCGAGCCTTTCTCCGGTTCGATTGCCACGCTGCTGGTTGGTCTGCCGGTCTGGTTGATGATGTGGAACCCCATGCAGGCGCAGGCAACTGGAGAAGGCGGCTCAGGCGACCACACACGGCGTTCGGTTGTGCGTAAATCGTATCTTTATCTTGTCCTGTTCGCCTCGGTCATCGGTGGAATGGTCACGGCCGGGACTTTGGTCTTTCAATGGATCAGCGCCGTTTTAGGCGAAAGCGACCCCGACCTTTGGAGGATCATCCTCAACAACCTGATGGGGTTGATCGTTTTCATTGTGATGCTGGCGTACCATCTCAACGTCCTGCGCCGGGATGGCTCGGTCCGCACGGATGCGCTCGAGGAAAAGCAATCTCATTTCCATGTGGCGGTCTTCGATCACGACGGGAAGTTTGGCGAGGCGGTCAAATCGGCGTTTACGAAACGCGCCCCATCTGTTCCGGTGACGGTGGCGAACGTGAACGATATCCCGACTGATTTGAAAGCGGATGCGGTCGTGCTGCCCGTCTCGCTGGCAGTCAATACGCCAGAGAAGCTCGAGGCGTGGATCAGGTCATTTAATGGCAACAAGCTCATCGTCAGCGATGAGGCGGCGGGCGTGTTTTGGATGAATGATTCGGAGCAGGCAGCGGATTCGGCGAAGTCCATGGCGGAAGGGCAGGACATC
>JACAEP010000152.1 GCA_013388795.1 Chloroflexota bacterium
GCAGCCCCGACGTTTACGTCAGGGCAAGAGATGCAAGCGGCGATGACGATTAGTCGGCGGGATGGGTTGCTGCCCCTCTGTCCTTCGGACTGCTTCGCGATCCCCCAAATACGACAATGGAAAGTTTGGATGCGAACTGAGCACTTGAATCGTCGGATTTGGGGGAGACTCGGCGATGGGCATTTTCGCTGAGACCTGAGATTTGCCCCCCTCTGCCCTTCGGACTGCTTCACGATCCGCGGTGGTGGGAAAGATCAAAGCGTTACTTGAGAAAGCCCGCAATATCATCCCACAGGGATGGCATTTCCAATACTTCGGCAAATTGTTTGACCCAATTCTCGATGCGAACAACGTCCAAATCAGGATGGTTTTCTACAACGGCTTGAATATCGAGTAAATCTTTTGGACGGTGCGCAACGGCTTTCATGATGATCAAGTCTTCAGGGGTAGGCAATCGCACCGAAATTGCGCCTGTATGATGAACGATACTGCGCGCTACCACTTCCTCTTCAAAGGGCAGGACACCGAGGGATATGTCAATGTTTGCGCGGCTGGCAGTGTGCCATAGGAGTAACACGCGGCTCTTTTGGGCGAATTCGATCACTCTTTCAGTGCGCGGCTCAATCCCATTTTCCTTTGCCATTTCCAGGATGCGGGCAATGTCTTTTGTCGAAGCGAGGAACATTGCATCGAGATCAACTGTAAATCGCGGTTTTCCTAAAAAGCCTGTGGCGACTCCGCCAATAACAACGCCCTGTGAATTAAATCTGTCAAGCAGGTTTTGCAGAGCGGTCAAGGGCTCGACCAGCGAAGCAAGCGGTTCTGGAATTGTCATTTCCCCTCTTTGAGTTTTGCCCAACGCGCAAAGACTTCCATTTCGCTTGGATCGGGTTCAAACGAGAAACCAAGTCCCAATCCCAATCGCCAAATGGTGTTCATTTGTTGCAGGCGCGTTTCCATGGAAAGTAAACGCAACTCTTCGAGCTCAAATTCTTCAATGGCTTTCCAACGATTACGATAAAACCTGATACCGAGATTGGTTTCCATATGTCAATTATAGCACTTGCCGACGGCTCAAAATCCAAACGGGCGGGGAAGAGAGGGTAAACGGACTTTGTCACGGACGCTTTGCAAGGAAGGGAACGGACTGGATGCCATAGAGACTCGGCGATGGGCATTTTTGCCTTGGTTCCAGGTCTGCGCATGAGTAAACCTGCACCACAGCGCCGTATTTGTCGCGGAACGTGACTGCCGCACACCCCAATCATATCTGGGGTATCGACATCACCTACATTCGCCTTCAGCATGGCTGGCTGTACCTCGCCGCAGTTCTGGACTGGTATTCTCGTTATGTGGTGAGTTGGGCGCTCAGCCAAACCTTGGGAATCGATTTCGTGCCAGCCGCTGTGGACAATGCTTTATTTCAAGCCGAGCCTGAAATCTGGAACAGCGATCAGGCAGCCGCTTTACCAGCCCGAAATATTTGGAACGTCTGCAACGTGAAGAAATCAAGATTAGCATGGATGGACACGGACGCGCCGTGGATAACATTTTCACAGAAAGACTGTGGCACACCATCAAGTATAAGAAAGTTTATCTGTATGAATATATTAGTCCAAAGGAGGCTCATCACCTCATCAAAGCCATCCTTGGTGAGGCTATTGGTTAAAAAATCCCAATTCATCATTTATTTCTTTTGAGGATCTTTTTTCCTTCTTTCCTGCTTTAAGTTTTTTCCAAAATTCATCATTATAGACCTGTGTTGTTACTGGTATTGGCATAGGAACGCCCCATGGGCCCAATAATAAAATTTCTTTTCCCGCTTGCAGCCGGGCGAGCATTCCTTTTAATGCGTCACGTCCTGATAAACCAGATAACACGGATTGTATATCGTCATCATCGCCAAGCCAGCCAGAAATTCGCGTTCCTAATTGAGATAAAACTTCATCATAAATTTGGGAAGGTCTTTGGTCGATGATAAGCAAGGTGACATAATATTTTCTAAGTTCTCTTGCAATAGTCGAAAAGGTTGTCTGCGAAGCCATTTCGCGATTTAAGAGTTTATGAGCCTCCTCAATGACTATTACTAAAGGGCGTGGCAAAACAGCCGCATTTTTTGTGCGGTGATAGTCATTGGTTCTTTCTTCCCAGACTTTACGAATACGACGAGTTAGAATATTTGACACCAATAAATAATCAAGGTCTTTATCGTGGCTGCCAAAAGACAATATTACACTTAGTCCATTTTGCAACGCATCAACAATTTGACTCACTCCATCACTGGCTGGTTTTTCAACGATATAGGGTAATTCCTTAACTCTTTTGCTTAAGCGGGAATGTAACCCCCTGGCGGCTTCCGGGTGTATACCTGCACTTTCTGCCCAGCCTTCTAAACTTCCGTCTGGGTAATATGAGTTTCCATCTGCATCTTTTTGCTTCGGCATACTTTCTAATTTCATAAATTCATGGAACCAATTTTCCTTGAATCTACTAAATAATGCGGCTAAAGTCGTTGATGTTGTTTCTCTCAAATTTAATTCACGAGATAGGATTTCAATATCGCCTGTTTGAATATCACTCATGGCGATTTCCAAATTGATGTTTGGTGGCATTCCTTGATACATAGCATCTTTGCCACGCCCCAACCCTACAATTTTCACCTTTGATTCCAGCTTATCTTTTAAACCAGGCGCAGCATTTCCGCCTTCGGGTGGATTATAGGTATATCCATATTCATTGTGCATGTCGAAAACAAGCATTGACACATCTGTTTGAGTAATAAGACCTGCAAGAACCACGCGCGTCAGGAATGATTTGCCCGATCCTGTCGCGCCAAAAATCCCCGAAGACCTCTGAACAAGTTTATTTAAATTGATGCGTACAGGATGTCCTTGTTCACGGGTTTTACCAATTTCAAAAAATCCTTTCTCGTCTTTCCCAAAAATCTCAGCAATATCGCCCTCATTGGACAGCGACACGACCGCGTGGTGCGGCGGAATATTCTTGACGGGCAAAATGCGCGGCGCATCTTTCAAGCCCGCGTCAATTTTTCGCTGCCAATCTTTATACTCAGGCGTGTCCAACTCAGGTCCCACCTCCAGCATCAGATTCGGCAGTACCTCAAGGTTCGCATACAACGTCTGTCCATGCAGCGCCTTGGCGATGCGCGCAGGGAAGCGAACTTCCGTCTGCTCATCCGCAAAGCGCGGGTCCGTCGCGCCGAGTTGAATATCGGTGACAATGCCATAGTAATTCCAATGTCCGCTTTGAATCACGACAAACGCTCCCTCCTGAATCTCCTGCGGAGACACGGTTAATCTGACTCGAAAATTTTCCTTGAGTCCGCCCCCGACGAGATAACCAATCTGAGTTCGTTGTTCCATAAATACCTCTTTTTTAAACATAAAGGACACGAAGTGCACAAAAGTTTAAGGCTCTTTCCTTCGAGCCCTTAGCGTCCTTCGTGTTTAATTGCTCTTACATAACGAATCGTTTAATACCATCTTTCAAATGTTTTACATTAAAATTCATCAAATACCCAAGCCGTTTTCCGCTCAATCGCAGATACGTCATGATTTGAGCCTCATAAACGGGATTCATTTTTTTCTACCGCCTTAAGCTCCACGATGACGCAATCTTCAACTAACAAATCCAACCGAAAACCAGCATCCAAATTTTGCCCATCATACACAATTGGCACAGGTAACTGATTTGCTAACGCCAAACCGCTTTTTCGAATCTCATAGGTCAACGTGGTTTCATACACCGACTCCAACAATCCAGGTCCAAGCGCTGTATGAACCTTGAATGCCGCATCTAAAACAGCCTTGCCAACTTTTTCAACATCAGAGGTAATTGCTTGACTCACCATCTTTGGAATATTCCGTGAACTTAAATTTTCCATACGCCTCAACCTTCCTGTACCAAAGTCCAAAACCAACCAGATCTTAATCTTAACCTTCGAGTCCTTTGTGTTCTTCGTGTTTAATCGCTCTTACGAAATATCTGCCAAAGCGCCCAGCACACTCATCAACGTCGGGTAATCATCTCGCAATAACGTGATCACTTCCTGCGTCGCGGACTCGATCCATCGCGCACCATCCGCGCCCCTCGCTCTCCCCGCCTGCAAAATATGCGCGGCGACGACTTCGCCCACGGGCGCATCCTTGCCATTCAAGATATGACGGAGATACCCAAACCGCTCGGTGAAGCGAATAATATCCTTCTCGTCGCACAAATAGATCACATCCAAACTCAGCGGCGGACGGGGCGGCAGCAGATGATGAACCTTGCCACCCTGCTCATACCCCACCGCTAGCACAGACATTTCCACAGGCACAATGCGGCGCTCGCGATTATCCTTCATCACTTCCTCGCTGACGTTATCCGCGGTTACGAGTTGACGCACCAGCCCATCATCGTCAATGTGAATATCGTAGATGAGTCCATAGACTTGATACTCATCCGTCAGCAGCGCGCGGACTAAGGTCCCGAATGAAGGCACGCTCAACTGACTCACACGGCAGCCTGCAATGAATCCCGTTGTGCCTGCCCGCAGTAAACGTCCGACTTCGATTGGTTGTGTCATAAAATTATTTCTCCGTAGGGGCGACCCGTGCGGTCGCCCGTGTGTGTTGTTAATAAATAGGATATGGGCAAGCCCTGTCCCTACCGTCCGGTTCTACCCTTCAAATCCTTCGCGGATTGTTTAGCCGATTTCTCGCCAATTTCACCGCCGCCAGAAAGCAATTCGCGTGAAAGCATCTGATCGATCTCTTCTTTTTCACGATGAGTGACAACTGCAATTTCATGAGCGCGATGCAAAATGTAAGGGAATTGCTGTTTATTCCCCATGATTCTTGATTGCTCGATCAACGCGGCATGAAGCGCATTCAACATGGATAGGTTCGACGCCACCCATTGCGGAACGTCCACACGCGCAATCTTGGGATATTTTGAACTACCCACATTCAGGTAAAAAAAGTGAATTGCAAGCGCGCCCCTGTAGTTTTCAGCAGATTTGGCTTGCAAGGCAAAGATCGCGGAACGTTCGTGTTCGCCGAGAATCTGACTAAACATCCAATAGTCGGTGGCGCCTGCCAGCAAACGATTCTTTCGGATGTTCTTCAACTCGTCCTGCGGGGTTGCCGCAATTTCGAGCAGTTTGATAAACCAGTTTGCTGAAGGCTTATCCACGTACCCGCCTACAATGATCTTTTTTCTCTGCATGGCGCCGAGCGCGTTCAGGTAATCTTGCAAATTCTTTTCGAACTCGCGGGCATTCTCGTTATCCACCGCGCCCCACAATTCCAGTTGACCTTCGGTTAGTGCAATGATCGTGCCTGAGAATTTCTCAGCCATCTCCAAAAGTTTTTTGCGCTCGGCAACATCACGCATCAAGGCAACCTGGCTGTCGCTGAAATGTGTGTCGTCGAATTCATCCAGCGCTCTTAATTCGGTGTCGGTTTCTACATCGGGCGTGTTGCCCGAACCCATTTGCATGGCAATTGCCCCCACGTTGATGACATAATATTGAAGCGCCTCATGCCGATTCGGGACGATCTGCGAACCGTCAGCGGCGATGAGAGTTGCCGGAGCAGATTCAGGCGCCGGGTAGTGAGAGGCGAGGGCTTCATCCAATGGCACAGCGCAACGGATGTTGGCGTCTGCCGTTTTGGCAGAATCCACTTTCGAGCGCAGGAAGTCCAGTTGAGAAGAATAGGTGTCGAGCAGGGATTTTGCCAGTTCCTGCGCTTCTTCTTTCTTCTTTCTTCTTTCTTTGGCTCCCAAGCCGACTTGCTGGATCTGGGTATAGATTTCTTGATAGTTAATGGGCATGGCTAAGCCGCCTTAGAACATTTGTGCAATTCTAGCCTGTATCGGGTCAAAATTCAAGTTATTTAGTGGGAACTTTTTTTGCGCCAAGGCGTCATTATGGTGCATAATCCATCTATAAGGAGATTAACATGAATAAGAAATACTTTGTATTTGCCCTTTTAGCGATCGCGGCTCTGACCATAAGCGCTTGTGGCTCCACCACCATTAACCAGGCAGCGCCAGAAGCGGAGCGAAACTTGAATGTGAGCGGGCTTGGGGTGGTGTATCTCACTCCCGACATTGCCTACATCAACATCGGTGTGAATACCCAGCGTGAAAATGCGGCTCAGGCGGTGGAGATCAATAAAGAACAAACCACCAAGGTTATTCAAGCGCTTAAAGATTTTGGCGTGGACGAGAAAGATATTCGCACCACGAACTTCAGCATTTGGTCGAATCCGCAGTACGATCCGGCAGGGACGGGGCAGATCCTTGGCACGACCTATTCGGTGGATAACACCGTTAACGTGACCATTCGCGATCTGGATAAACTTGGCGACCTGCTGGATGCCGCGGTGCAAGCCGGCGCGAATAACATCTACAGCATTCAGTTTGATGTGGAAGATAAAAGCGCTGCCAACAAGGAAGCCCGCACATTGGCGGTTGAAAACGCCAAGTCTCAGGCGCAGGAACTTGCCGCCGCCGCTGGTGTGGAACTGGGCGAGATTCAATCCATCAGCTACTATGAAAGCAGCCCTATGCCGTACTTTGAAGGCAAAGGCGGCGGTGGAGGGGAAATGGCTAATGCGGCAGTGCCGATTCAGCCGGGTCAACTTGCCATTAGTGTGACTGTAAATTTGACCTACGGCATCAAATAAGGCCCCGTTTTTTATCCCGCTTGGTTCCCCTCAATCTGACGGTTTTTCTGTCAGATTGGGGGGAACTTCTATGAGACGGAGGGGGCTTATAATCACGCCATTCTTACTCAAGGAGTCTCTTTATGTTAAGAGTTGGATATATTGGTCTGGGATTGATGGGCAAGTCGATTGCGCGGAACATTATGAAGGCAGGCTTTGCAGTGGTGGTTCACAACCGTTCGCGCGCCGCGGTGGATGAATTGGCTGCCGAAGGCGCAGCTGCTGCAAACTCTCCCAAAGAAGTTGCCGAACAAGTTGATATTGTTTTTACAAATCTGCCGGATTCGCCCGATGTGGAGAAAGTGGCGTTGGATGAAGCGAACGGCATCCTTGCCGGAGCAAAACCCGGCGCGATTTTGGTGGATAACTCCACCATCAAACCGGCGTCGGCTCGCTTGATCGCAGCGAGGTTAAAGGAAAAAGGAATCTTTTCGCTTGATGCGCCCGTCTCTGGCGGCGATATTGGCGCCAAGAACGGCACGCTCACCATCATGGTTGGCGGTGAAGCAGAAGCGCTCGAAAAAGTGATGCCTGTTTTTCAAGCCATAGGCAAGACCGTCACACACGTCGGCGAGGCGGGGGCGGGGCAGGTGGCGAAGGCGGCGAATCAAATTATGGTGGCGGCGCAGATGGTGGCGATGGGCGAACTGCTGGTCTTCTCGAAGAAGGCGGGCGTGGACCCCAGGAAAGTGGTTGATGCTATTAAAGGCGGCGCAGCACAATGCTGGACGTTGGATGTCAAACCGCCGCGTTTGTTCGATGGCAACCGCAATCCCGGCTTCAAGGCGCATATGCAATTGAAAGATATGGGCATTGTGTTAGACACGGCAAAGGAATACGATATTCCGGTTTCATCGGCGGAAGAGCATACGAAATTCTTTCAGCAAATGATTGATCTCGGCATGGGCGACTTGGATAACTCCGCGGTGGTAGGCGTGATCGAAAAATTGGCGGGGGTGCAAATCCCGTAGGGATAGGGCTTGCCCTTATCCGGTTTGCCTGAATATGAAAGGGCGGCCGCAAGGGCCGCCTCTGCAATATGAACATCCATCAACCCGTCCCCGATTTTAAATTACCCGACCTGAACGGAAAAACGCATTGTCTTTCTGACCATCGCGGGCGCATTGTCATTGTCAACTTTTGGTCGTGTGAATGTCCGCATTCGGAGCGGGCAGACAAAGCGATCCTGTCCATGTTCGCGCAGTGGCGTGACAATGTATCCATGCTCACCATTGCGTCGAATCGCAATGAGTCGCTTGAGGCGTTGAGAGAGGCCGCTGAAAACCGCCGCCTGCCAAACGTCTTGCATGATGCGAATTGCGCGGTGGCGAATCTCTTCGACGCGCAGACCACTCCGCATGTCTTTGTCATGGACCGGGAGGGAATCCTGCGTTATCGCGGCGCAGTGGATGATGTCACATTTCGCCAACGAAACCCCACGCGCTTCTTTCTGGACGAGGTGGTTGAGTCCCTGCTTGCTGGGCAGCTGCCCACGCTGACGGAGTCTCCCGCCTACGGCTGCGCCATTGTGCGCGAAGTTTGATAGAATCAACTTGTGATCGAAATCAAAGACCGAGTGCTCTTTCTGGATAAACTGCACATCTTCGGCGGGCTGGATCAGGACCAGTTGACCGGGATCGCCCCGCGACTGCAGGAAAAATCAATACCTGCCGGAACAGTTGTTTTTAAGCGCGGCGATAAGCCCGATGGGTTTTACATGATCTATCAGGGACGGGTTAAAGTGACGCTGCCAGACAGCGAAAAAGGGGAACGCCAAATCGCCATCTTATACCGCGCCGATTATTTTGGCGAAGAAGCCCTTTTCGAGAATCGCGATCGCTCCGCCACCATCACTGCAGTGGATGAGTGTTTGCTGCTTTTCCTTTCACGCCAAGACTTCGAAGCCCTTTTCAAGCGATACGAAAACCTCAAACCCAATTTTCAGGTGGCCATCAAGAGCCGTAAACTGGCGCGCTCCACAAATTTCAAATGGCTTGGCAAAAACGAAGTGATTTATTTCATCGCAAGGCGGCATAAGATCCGTCTCTTTCAAGCGTTGGTTGCGCCATTCTTTTCCCTGCTGGGGTGTCTGGCGTTGATCCTGTTTGGAATTTCGCTCGATTCGTTCATTCTGCCGACTGTCGGCAGCACGTTGGCGGTGGGTGTGCTGTTGTGGGGCATTTGGAGTGCCATTGATTGGAGCAATGACTATTACATTGTCACCAATCAACGTGTGATCTGGCTGGAAAAAGTGATCGGGGTCCACGACAGCCGCGAAGAAGCGCCGCTTGGCACTATTCTTTCTGTCGGCGTGGAAACAGATGCCCTCGGTCGTATTCTGAAATATGGCAATGTCATTGTGCGCACATTCGTCGGCAAATTGGAATTTGAATACGTGGACCACCCCCAACAAGCCGCGGATATGATCCGCGAATATTGGGAACGCACCAAAGCCATCACCACCCGCAGCCAGATGGACGTCATGAAAGACACCATCAAACAGAAACTGGGATTGCCCGTGGAAAAGCGAAAAGAAGTGGAACTGGCTCCTGTGGTGCCGGTGAACGAAGAAAAAGTCCTCCACATGCCGCTCTGGCTGTTAGCCTTGCAGAATCTGATGCAATTACGCATCGAAGACGCAGGCAAGGTTACCTATCGTAAGCATTGGTTGGTCTTGCTGCGACAGGCGTGGCGCCCGCTGGGGTTGTTCTTTCTTGGAAGCGCTTTTCTGGTCTGGCGGATTTTTCGCATTGCCACATTGCCCGAACTGACTTTTCTGCGCGTCAACGCGGCTGGGTCGTACAGCCCGGATTTTCCAATCATCCTCATTTTGCTTTTGTTCATTCCCATTGGCGGTTGGTTGTGGTATGAGTTCGAAGATTGGAAGAATGATATCTTCCGCGTAACCAATGACGAAATCTTCGATATCGACAAAAAGCCCTTTGGCTCGGAAGAGAAACGCACCGCGCAGATCGAAAATATCCTGAGCACTTCCTATAAGCGGGAGGGCATCATCGAATTCCTTTTCAACTATGGCACGGTCTATATTTCGGTGGGCGGCACGCAGATGGCGTTCGAGGATGTCATGGACCCCGCCGCTGTGCAAGCCGATATCAACCGCAGGCGGGCCGCCCGCATCGTCAAAAAGAACGAAGACGCCGGCAAGGAAGACCGCGAGCGCTTTGCCACCTGGATCGCAGCCTATCATCAAAACCTTAATGAGTTCAACAAGAAAATAGAAGCCCCCGCCGCCGACCCGGGCACGAATCCTTTCAAAGCCGCCGGGCGGGAACTAGACGACCTGCCGCTCGGCGGGGATGACGGCATCGGCGGTGAAGACGACTTGGGGAGCGCCGGGGACCATGGAATGATCGGCGATTTCTAAATCAGGGTGGCGGGGAAAGGGCAATCCAAGTATCATTGCCGCTCCAGAATCGAAGGAAATAGACGCGAAGGAAATTTAAGAATGGCAATACGACAAATCGTTCACCTGCCCGAACCCATTTTGCGGAAGAAGGCAAAGCCTGTTACGAAATTCGACAAGGATTTACAAGTTCTCATTGACGACATGTTCGAGACCATGCGCGAAGCGCCGGGGGTGGGTCTTGCCGCGCCGCAGATCAACCTGCCCATGCAATTGGCGGTGGTTGAATACGCGGAAGACGAAGATCAAGGGCAGGGCGCTCCTCTGCCAAAGAAAAAACAATACGTGCTGATCAACCCCGAAATCGTCAAAGTTTCGGATGAAAAAGTAATAGGCATCGAAGGTTGTCTCTCCATCCCCGGCTTGGTCGGCGAAGTGGAACGATATGAAGCCATCCAAGTGAAAGCGCTCAACCGCCACGGCGCCCCCGTCAAAATCAAAGTGGATGGCTGGATGGCGCGCATCTTTCAGCACGAGATTGATCACTTAAATGGCATATTGTTCACCGACAAAGCCGTCCGCGTTTGGAAGCCGGGCGAAGACAAAGACAAAGAAACACCGCTGGATTAATCGATTACAGGTTACAGGTTGCAGGTTGAAAGTTTAAATCTTCCGCCTGTAACATATATCCTTCAAGCATGCACCTCAAACACCTCTCTCTTACCAACTTTCGCAGTCTCACCCGCCTGGATGCTGACCTTCCACGGCGGGCTGTTGTGTTGGCCGGGAAAAATGCGCAGGGCAAAACCTCCGTCCTCGAAGCGATTTTCTTCCTAGCAGCGTTCACTTCCTTCCAAACCAATATGGACCGGCAGATCGTGAACTTTCACGAAGCGCGCAATCCGTTGGCGGTCACCCGTCTCGTAGCGGACTATCAACGCGGTAAAACCAAGCATCGTTTGGAGGTGCGTCTCATTCTCGAACCCACTGGCGCGAATGGGCAGCGCCTGCGCAAAGAGATATTGCTCGACGGCGCCAAACGCAATGTCAACGATGTCATCGGTCATTTCAATGCGGTCCTCTTTGTGCCGCAAATGTCGCAGATCATCGAAGGCGGCCCCGACGAACGCCGCCGTTATCTCAACCTGGCGCTGGCGCAAGCCGTCCCTTCGTATGCGCGGACTCTCAGTGATTACACCCAAGCCCTCACCCAACGCAATGCTCTGCTCAAAGCGTTGAACGAGAACGGCGGGAATAGCAACCAGCTCGAAGTTTGGGATGAGGCGCTGGTCAAATCGGGCGCGCAAATCATTCTGTGGCGCATCCAAGCGATTCAGGAAATCGAACGCCTCGCCTCACGCGTGCATCACGAGCTGACTCGCGGCGCCGAAATTTTGCGCCTCGCCTATGAACCCGCCTACGATCCGCTGCCCAAGCCCGCTGGTCAACTCGGTTTGAAGATTGACACCGCCATTGACCGTTCTTCCATTGATATCAAAGAAATTCAAGATGGCTTTCTCGCCAAACTCAAAGCGATGCGCGGCGAAGAGATTGCGCGCGGGGTGACAACGACGGGCCCGCACCGCGACGACTTGCGTTTCGTCATCAACAAAGCGGACCTGAGCGATTACGGCTCGCGCGGGCAAATCCGCACCACGCTGTTGGCCCTGAAACTCGCCGAGGTCGAATGGATGAAGGAACGCACAGGCCAACAGCCGGTCATCCTACTCGACGAAGTGATGGCAGAACTCGATGATTCGCGCCGCGCTGACCTGCTGCGTTATGTGACGCAAGAAGCGCAAGTCCTATTCACCGCCACCGATCTAAATCTTTTTGTAACAGAGTTCACGCAAGATGCAGAGATATGGGATGTAAAAGGTGGAGTAGTAACGCCAAGAATAAAGTAAGTCATGCTGATAGTCCAGGGGACAGTCACTTGCGAAGCGACTGTCCCCTTTTGATTCCTTGTGGTAAAACTATGGCTCGCTTAGAAAGGATGTGCATGAAATCTTATAAATATTTCGATATCATCATGGCAATCTTCGTCGCCGTGTTGATCACCAGTAACATTGCCTCCTCCGCCAAGATCGTGGATTGGGGCGTCAGCCTCTTTAACATTCCACTCACCTTCGATGCAGGCACATTGCTCTTCCCCATCAGTTATGTCTTCGGCGACATCCTCACCGAAGTGTACGGTTACAAACGCTCGCGCCGCGTCATCTGGACCGGATTCTTCGCGCTCATTCTCACCTCGCTCACGCTGTGGCTGGTCGGCATCATGCCCGGCGAAACAACTTGGCAATCCTATGCCGGTGATAATGCTTATCAAGTCATCCTCGGCGGCATGAGCGCAGGCGGTATTGTATTGGCGAGTCTTTCCGGCTATTGGCTCGGTGAATTTTTCAACTCATTCGTGCTCGCCAAAATGAAAGCCCTCACCAACGGACGCTGGCTTTGGACTCGCACCATTGGCAGCACCCTCGTCGGCGAAGCCATCGACTCAATCGTCTTTATTGCCATCGCCTCCGTCTTCGGCGTCTTCCCGTGGAGTCTGTTCGTCACGCTCGCCTTCACCAATTATCTTTTCAAGGTTGTCATCGAAGCCCTGATGACTCCTCTCACTTATCTTGTTGTCGATGCTCTCAAACGCGCCGAAAACGAAGACTACTACGACCGCGAAACCAACTTCAATCCATTCATCTCGTAGGGGCGACCCTTCATGGATGGTAAAGACAGATCGCTTTCGTTGGGTGGGTCGCCCCTACATGTTCGATAAAGTAAAATATCAACATGAATAACATTCTCGTCATCGGTTCTCTCAATGCAGACCTTGTTGTCAAGTCTCCGCGCTTTCCGCAGCCGGGCGAAACCATCAGCGGCGACGATCTGCAGATCATCCCCGGCGGCAAGGGCGCGAACCAGGCTGTGGCGGCGGCAAGGCAAGGGGTGAAAACAGCCATGATCGGGCGGGTCGGAAGCGATAGCTTCGCCCCATTTCTCGTTGATAATCTCAAAGCCAATCAAGTTGATACATCGCACGTCACTGTCGATTCATCTGCCACCGGCACGGCCATCATCGTGGTGGATGCGCACGGGCAGAATAGCATTGTGCTCTCGCCGGGCGCAAATGGCAGCGTTTCGCCAGCGGATGTAGACTCCGCTTCTTTCTCCGACTTCGGCTTGATCCTGCTTCAATTAGAAATTCCCACGCTGACCGTTCTGCATGCCGCGCAACAAGCTCGCGCAAACGGATTAACCGTTATCCTCAACCCCGCGCCTGCAAAATCATTACCCGCCGAATTAATGTCCAATGTGGATATTCTCATCCCCAACGAAACTGAACTTGCTTTGCTCGCGGGCTTGCCAGTCACGGATGCGTCATCCGCTGAAGTGGCTGCAAAAGAAATTTTGAAGCAAGGCGTGAAAACCGTCATTGCGACGTTGGGCAGCAAAGGCGCGTTGTTGGTGACAAGCGCACAAGTAACACAAGTGGATGCGTATAAAGTTAATGTCGTAGATACCACCGCCGCAGGCGATGCCTTCATCGGCGGATTCGCGGCAAAACTTTTGGAACAGGGTATGCCGCTTGATGTCGAGCGGCATACCCTGATGCTGCAAAACGCTGTCCGTTATGGTTGCGCTTGCGGCGCATTGGCAACGACAAAATTCGGCGCGCAACCGTCTTTACCCACAAAACAAGAAGTAGAAAGATTCATTGCGTAAGAAACACCCCTTGCGCGTGTCCTTGAAAATAAAGAGGACATGCCCCCCACAGGACAACATGCCCAAAACCCGAATCATCCTAGACACCGACCCCGGCGCAGACGACGCGCTGGCAATTCTGCTGATGCTCGCTTCGCCAGAGATCCAACTTGAGGCGATCACCACCGTGCATGGCAACGTCACCATTGACAAGACCACGCGCAATGCATTGGCATTGTTGGAATTTCTCGATGCAAAAAATATTCCGGCAGCCCAGGGATGTTCCCTGCCTTTGGTCAAGCCGCCGCACCAGCCAAAAGGGGAAATGGTTCACGGATCGAGCGGCATGGGCAGGGCGAACCTCCCCGAACCGACTCTAAAACCGATAGAGACTCACGCAGTTGACCATCTCATCGAACGTTTCCTTGCCGAACCAAAGGAGTTGACCTTGTTTGCCATCGGTCCGCTGACCAATGTGGCGCTTGCCATTCGCAAAGAACCGAAGTTCGCCCAAGCCGTGAAGGAACTGGTCATCATGGGCGGAGCGATTCGTTCAGGAGGGAATGTGACTCCGCTGGCAGAATTCAATATTTCGGAAGACCCGCATGCGGCGCATATCGTTTTCAATTCTGGAATTCCCATTACGCTCATTCCATTGGATGCGACTTACAAATGTTTGCTCACATCCGCCGATATTGAGCGGTTGAACAAGATCGATTCGCCGATTGCCAGATTCGTTCGCGATGTGACAGCGGATTATATGGCGTTCTATTTGAAATACGAAGGCTTTGCAGGCTGCGCTTTGCACGATCCGCTCACGGCGGCAACAGTCATTGCGCCGGAGCTGTTATCCATTGAGCAGCATTATGTCAACGTAGATATTTCAGGCGGAGTTTCCACAGGCAAGACCTACGCCGATTTTATGAAAGCAGCGAAAAAGCCTGCAAACATGAAAGTCGCATTGGATGTAAAAGGACGCGAGTTTGTGGATATGTTCCTGCGGCGGGTCACAACCTTCGCAAAACAGCACACATAAAATTTATGCAAAAAAACATTCACTTAATCGCTGCGCTTGCTTTTGTCTTAAGTCTGCTTCCCACGCACATTGCTCAGGCCCATCCGGCGGACATGTATGCGCACAATATTTACATTACCCTCTCGCAAACAACCATGACCCTTGCCTGGCAGCTCAAACCGGGCCCGCTGCTGGTCAACTTTATTTGGAACGAGATGGATACGGATCAGGATGGCTGGATCAGCAAATCGGAATCCGAATCCTGGAGCGCCTCCCGCCTCGACTTGCTGCAGGTCCGCCTCGATGGAAAATCCCTGCCGCTGACCGTTGATTCCATAAAGATTCCCTCCACCATGCAGTCCTTTCAGGCCGGTGAAGAATTCATCGTCTACACCCTTTCCGCAAACCTGAACCAAATCTCAAACAACACGCAGCGCATCGTCATTGAGAACGGCATGGAAACGGCAAAGTCCATCAACTGGTTCTATCTCACGGCAGAAGATGGCGCCGCCTTTCTCTTCCCTGCACAGCGCAGCCACATCCTAAGCATTGACTACATCCACAATCCCGCCAGTATCGAAGACCAAAGCCGCCTGCTCACCGCATGGGACAGCGGCGCGCCCGCCCTGCCCTTCGGTCAACAAAAAGATGTCGTGACCGAAACCGCCGAGCAGGTTGTGCCGGAACTCTCCGAACGTTCACCACAGGACATTTTGCTCGATCTTGTCCGCAGCAAGAAACTTTCACTTACCTTTTACTTCTTTGCCCTGTTCATTGCGCTTGCCCTCGGAGCCTTGCACGCGCTCACTCCCGGTCACGGCAAGACGGTCGTGGCGGCATATCTCGTCGGTTCACGCGGAACTTCATGGCATGCCATTGTGCTTGGGACAGTGGTGACACTGACTCACACCGGCTCGGTGTTCTTATTAGGCATCATTACTTTAGCTGCGTCGCAATACATCTTGCCGACGACCATCATTCCCTTCCTTGAAATTCTCTCCGGCGTTTTGATCCTTGGCTTGGGTGTGTATTTACTCTGGCAACGTTTTCTATTTTGGCGTGATTCCAGAAAACAAAAAAAACCTCAACCTAAACGTATTTCCCTCACACCAAAAGGAAATGCTCAACGACCTGTCGGCTCAGTAAAAGTGGAAAGTATGAAGCCGGGCATGCATCACCATGGTGATGGCAAAATGCACTCACACGAAGTCCCCGAAGCCATTACCTGGCGTTCACTCATTGCCCTCGGCGTCAGTGGCGGACTCGTCCCCTGCCCGGATGCGATTGCGATTCTGCTGGTTGCCATTGCCATCAACCGCCTGCTGTTTGGCTTGGCGCTCATCATTTCGTTCAGCCTGGGGCTGGCAGTGGTACTGATTGTGATTGGCTTGCTCATGGTCAACAGCCGCCGCCTCTTCGACCGCATGGTTTTTTTGGATCGCTTTGCGCCGGTTCTGCCCGTCGTTTCGGCGGCGATCGTCGTCATCCTCGGCGCGGCGCTGACGTGGGGAGCCGCGCTGCGGGCGAAGGAAAATGCCGGGTTTGTGCTGCCAGCTCAAATATCGATTCATGAGGCGCGGATTCTTTATTTGCGCGAGAACGAAAACCGCATCAAACAATTGTTTATCACAGACTATGCCAGCGACACGTCGAGTTTGATCTCGGCAGAAAACCAGAGCGTGGACGATTTCGCCGTTTCACCAGATGCATCGCAGGCGGCATACATCACACAGCCGGATAGTGAATCAAGCACAATTTGGCTGGTGGACCTGAAAACGGGCGCGCGTAAAAAACTGGCAGATTGCCTGGATGCGATCTGTTCGGGCATGGTGTGGTCGCCCAACGGCAGCCGAATTGTCTATGAACATGTCAGTTTGAATGGCAATGGATTGCCAACGTTATGGTGGCTTGACCTTGACACTGCGGAAGCGCAGCCTGTATTTCAGGATTCCAGCCTGCCCGGCAGCAACCCGCGCTGGTCGCCGAACGGCGAATGGTTGAGTTATGCCACGCCGGAAGGGCTCCGCTTGTATCACCTGAAGAACGGCGAGACGCGCATCATTCCAAACACACTTGGCGGCGCGGCAATATGGTCGCCAGACAGCAAGACTATTCTGATGCGCGATGTAGTCATCCAGCGCGACCAGTTTGTTACACAGTTATGGATATACGGCATGGAGTCCGAAGTGTTGGTCAACTTGCGCCCAAACGAAGGCTTCGAAAATACGCTCGCGGCTTGGTCGCCGGATGGAGAATCCATTGCCGTTGTGCGGCGCGATCTCTCCGTAACTCGCGGCGATCAAATTTGGGTAATGAATGCGGATGGCAGCGAGGCTCGCATGCTCACAAATGACCCTGATGCCTTGCACGGCAGTTTGAATTGGTCGCCGGATGGGAGGTATTTGTTGTATGAGTTGTATGCGCTTGAAGTATTTCCATTCTCGTCACGCCTGCAAGTATTGGATGTGGAAAGTGGGGAAGTGAACGATTTGGAGATACAAGGCTTCAACCCTAAATGGGTGTGGTGACAATCAGACCTGACAGGTCTCTTCTCTTGACTCTTCAAAAAACTCCCCTTATAATAATTGAAAATGATTTTCATTAAGGAAATTCATGATAACACCATCTGAAACATGGCTGGAACAACTACACGACAACGGCTATCGCATCACGGCGGCGCGACGGGCAGTTGTGGATACGGTCTTTGGTTCCACCCATGCTCTTACGCCAAGCGAGGTCTTTGATACGGCGCGCAAGAAATATCGCGCACTCGGCTTGGTGACGGTCTACCGCACACTGGAAAAACTCGAAGAACTGCACCTCATTCAACGTGTGCATCAACCGTTGGGTTGTCAGGCATTCATTTCAGCCGGGCACGGGCATCAGCACCTGTTGCTCTGCCAGCAATGCGGACAGGTCGAGTTCTTCGAAGGCGACGATCTCGACGCGTTGACCAAGTCGATTGCGCGCAAAACCGGTTATCAAATTCAGGAGCATTGGCTGCAGTTGTTCGGTCTGTGCGCGAATTGTCATTCATAACGCTTCGACGGGGTTTAGCCCCATCGAGAGCATGAAAAGCAAACATCAAATCCCTCACTATGGTGGGGGATAAAAAATAGGAGTTCTAAATGAAAAAGATTTTCAATAAATTAATTGTGACCTTAACACTCGCGGCTCTTTTCCTCACCGCGTGTGGGTCTGCCCCTCAAAGCGCGGATAACGCTTTGAGCGTTCTCGCCTCTACCTCCTTCCTGGCAGATATTGCTCAGAACGTAGCCGGAGATCGCGTAGTGGTTGAATCCCTGCTCCCCATCGGCGCGGATCCGCATGCCTATCAAGCTGCGCCCACAGATGTGGCAAAGATCGCCGAAAGCAATGTGTTGATCCTCAACGGCGTGGAGTATGAACATTTCATCGAACCGCTGCTGGAAAACGCAGGTGGTGAAAGATTGGTGATTGAAGCGACAACAGGTCTGACACCGCATGCGATGGAAGAACATGATGAGCATGAGGGCGAAGAAGAACATGCTGAAGGCGAGGAGCACGCTGAAGAAGGCGAAGAAGGACACGATCATGAAGCGGGTGATCCGCATATGTGGCTTGACCCAAACCTCGTCATCACCTATGTTGAAAATATCCGCGATGGCTTGAGTGAAGCAGACCCTGCTGGCACAGAAACCTACAAAGCCAATGCCGATGCGTAC
>JACAEP010000347.1 GCA_013388795.1 Chloroflexota bacterium
ACGAATACTGTACGAGCTTAGTACACATCCATAATAGGTGACCGCCTTTCAACCCGTCATTCCCGCATGCTTTTGGCGGGAATGACGAACCGGAAAAGCGGGCACTTGATTGGGTGGAGCTGTACTCAGTCCTCTTCCAAATCCTTTGCAGCCGGGCTTGTCAACGCTCTTGGCGATCTCTGCGGTGAATGCTCACAACAATCCAGCCCGTGAGCACACTCGACATGGTGGCACGGATTCCTTTGACCGTTGCGGCAGGGACCCGTGCCATCATGGAAGCGTCACACGGCGGGAGGAACCTATGACAGCATTGCTGCAAGTCAAAGACCTCAAGACCTATTTTTTCACCGGTGAAGGGGTGGTCAAAGCGGTCGACGGGGTCTCGTACCAGGTGGCCAAAGGCGAAGCCCTGGGCATCGTCGGGGAAAGCGGCAGCGGCAAGAGCGTCAGTGCTCTGTCGATCATGCGCCTGGTTAAGGACCCCCCCGGCAGGATCGTCAACGGAGAGGTCCTGTTCAACGGGCGGAACCTGCTCAGCCTCGACAACAAAGAGATGCGCATGCTGCGAGGCTGCAAGGTTGCCATGATCTTCCAGGACCCGATGATGAGCCTCAACCCGGTGCTGTCGATCGGTCGCCAGATAGGCGAAGTGCTGCGGCTCCATATGGGAATGAACAAGGAACAGGCCCGCAGGCGCGCCATCGAAATGTTGGAGCTGGTCGGCATTCCTTCGGCCGCCGAACGAATCGACGACTACCCCCATCAGTTCAGCGGCGGAATGTGCCAGCGCGTGATGATTGCCATGGCCCTGTCGTGCAATCCCGAGGTGATCATCGCCGACGAGCCGACCACCGCCCTGGATGTGACCATCCAGGCGCAAATCATCGAGCTTTTCAAGAAGTTGATGAGAGAACTGCAGATGACGGTGATCTGGATATCCCATGATCTGGGAGTGGTGGCCGGCCTGTGCAACAAGATCAACGTGATGTACGCCGGACGCGTGGGCGAGACCGCGCCTGTCGGCGAACTCTTCGCCAAGGACTTGCATCCGTACACGCGCAGCCTGTTGAAATGCATACCGAGACTGGATGAGGCATGTCACACCAGGCTGACGCCCATCGACGGGCAGCCGCCCAACCTGAGGAACCTGCCCGCCGGCTGCGCCTTCCACCCGCGCTGCCTGGAAAGCAGCGACATCTGCCAGAGAGAACGGCCGGCGATGCAGGATTTTGCGCACGGGCACGGTGTGGCTTGCTGGAAATATACGGGGGATGTGGCGTGAAAGACTACCAAAGCGGCGAAAAGCATCGAGACGAAATACTGCTGACGGTCAGGGACCTGAAGATGCATTTCCCGGTGATGAAAGGAACTTTTCTCAAACGCAAAGTGAACGCGGTCAAGGCGGTCGATGGACTGACCTTCTTCATCCGCAAGGGGGAGACCCTGGGGTTGGTGGGCGAGAGCGGATGCGGGAAATCGACCACCGGACGGGCCATCCTGCAGTTGTATCGACCCACCGCGGGCGAAGTGATTTTTCAGGGCAAAAACTTGTGCACCATGAAGTGCGAAGAGCTGCGCCGAATGCGGCGCGAGATGCAGATCATTTTTCAGGATCCGTTCGCCTCTCTCAATCCGCGCATGAGTGTCGGTTCCATTCTCGCCGAGCCGATGAAGATTCACGGGGTGGCCGACGCTCGGGCCAGACAGGAAAAGGTGGCTGCTTTGCTGCAGGAAGTCGGCCTCAGCCCGCGCTTTGCCAGCCGCTTTCCGCACGAGGCCAGCGGCGGCCAGAGGCAGCGGGTGGGCATAGCGCGAGCGTTGTCGGTCGAACCCGACTTCGTCGTCTGCGATGAGCCGTTGAGCGCCCTCGATGTCTCCATTCAGGCACAGATCATCAACTTGCTGAAAGACTTGCAGGAAAAACGGCACCTGACGTACCTGTTCATTTCCCACGACTTGAGCGCTGTCAGGCATGTGTCTGACCGAGTGGCGGTGATGTACCTGGGCAAGGTGCTCGAATTGGCCGACAAAAACAGCATCTACGTGAATCCTCTGCACCCTTACACCAGGGCTCTCCTGTCGGCGGTGCCCATACCGGATCCCGTGCTGGAAGCCAAACGGGAGCGAATCGTCCTGAGCGGGGATGTGCCGTCGCCGCTGAATCCTCCGCAGGGCTGCCGCTTCTCGACTCGCTGTCCAGAGGTCCTGCCGATTTGCAGGGAGGCTGAACCCGAGTTCCGGGATGTGGGCGATCTGCATTTCGTGAGCTGTCATCGGACCTAGAGGATGTCCGAAAATGCGTTTTCTGCTCCGTTCGTCATTCCCGCCAAAAGCGTGCGGGAATGACGTGAAGGAGATATTTTCGGTCAGCCTCCTGTTCTGCTGCAAAAACCTTCAACCTGGCGCAGCCAAATCATATTTGAAAACCAGCAAATAGTCTCTGAACAGGTGGATAAAAAGCATGAAAACCATGAGCGTATTTGAAACCGGCCTCCAGACATTGAACCAGGCGGGTGAAGCGGGCGAGATCAACCCCCGTGTGATCGCCATCCTGCAAGCCCCGAAAAGGATACAGATCTTCCGGATCCCGTTGAAAAGGGACGACGGCTCGTTCCAAATCCATGATGCCTACCGCGTTCACTACAACAATGCGCTGGGGCCCTACAGTGACGGAACCAGGGTGAGGCCCGGCCTCACCTTGGACGAAGTGAAGGCCCTGGGGTTGTTCATGACGATCAAACATTGTGCCACCAATATCCCCAGGGGCGGAGCCAAGGGCGGCATTGCCGCGGACCCCGGCGACCTCACGCCGGGCGAATACGAAAGGCTCATCCGGGCTTTTGTCCGCTGCCTCTCACCGAAAGGGCCATGGATGGATGTGCCGGGAGCGGACATCGGCACCGGCGAACAGGCCATGTCCTGGATGCTCGACGAGTATGAACAGATTACCGGCCAAAGCTGCCCCGCCGCCGTCAATGACAAACCGCCCATTCTCGGCGGGTCGCTGGGCGGCGAGGAAGCGACCGGCCGGGGCTGCTTTCTAACTCTGCTGGATGCCGCCGCGGAAAGGGGCCTGCAGATCAAAGGGGCAACAGCCGTCATTCAGGGTTTCGGCCAGGTCGGCAGCGTCGTGGCGAGATGTCTGCATGAAGCCGGCTCGAAGGTCCTCGCCGTGAGCGACATCAAGGGCGGAGTCGTCAATGAAAGCGGTCTGGACATTCCCCGCCTGCTCGAATACGTGAAGAAGACCGGCTTCGTGGTGGGCTTTGCCGGCGGCGAGGCGCTGGACCAGCAGGATATATTCAGCCTGGAGTGCGATATTGCCGTTCCCGCGGCGGTGCAGAACGTCATCAACCAGCACAACGCCGGCGGCGTCAAAGCCAAGATTGTCGTGGAAGCCGCCAATGGGCCGATCACCGCCGATGCCGAACAGGTGCTCCAGGAAAAGGGCGTGTGGATCGTTCCGGATGTGATTGCCAATGCCGGCGGCGCCACCGTATGCCATTTTGAAATGAGCCAGGGGCTGTACAACCACTACTGGGATTTGGATACGGTGACCCGTGAGCTGGACAAGAAAATGCACCAGGCCTACCTCGATGCAGCGGCAACCAAACGCCGGTACCAGGCCCCTTCCCTGCGCATCGGGGCCTGGATCAGCGCGCTGAAAAAGCTGGAAAAGGCGATGACGCTGCGGGGATGGGTATAGAATCAGGTACAGCTGGATGGAAACGGCACTATACCGCACCTGGGTGGAGCTGGTCCAGTCCCCGGACACCCTGGCCGTGGAATACAATGTCCCGCTCTGGTCGGAACAACATTGGACGCTTGTCGAACAATCGTTCGCCTTCATGGCCGGGCTGGGC
>JACAEP010000075.1 GCA_013388795.1 Chloroflexota bacterium
ATACAACCCTGACATGGTCATCGCTTCGACTCCCGGCTGGCGCATGGATCGTTACCTCCTGCGTGAATCTGCGCGACGCGGCATCCCGAACATGACCGTCATTGTGGGCTGGGATAATTCATCCTCGTACAACATCAGCGGCGCGGATATGCAATGGGCGACGTGCTGGTCTGAATTGCAAAAAGAGGAACTCGTCAAAGGCTCGGATTGGAATCCAGACCATGTGAACATTGGCGGCATCCCTTCGTATGACGGATATTTCCGCAAGCAATGGCTCATGCCGCGTGACGAATATTTCAAACTGCACGGTCTCGACCCCAAGCGCAAGTTGAACTCGTATGCCAGCAGTTTTGTCCATTTCGCGCCGAATTATCCGAACATCGAAGCGTTGGCTAAATTGGTTTCATCGGATTCACTGGCAGAACCTTCGCAGTTATTAATTCGTTTGCATCCGAGTCATTTTCAAGACAAGCCAAAAATTTTTGCCGAAGAACGTCAGCGCGTGTTCGACTTAGAGAAGAAATATCCGCATGTGCATGTGGTTCAGCCTGTCGCGTTGGGCGGCTCACTCGGCTACTACGGCGGCGAAGACATGGACGAGAAATCGTCCATGATGGCATATTCAGATGTGGTTGTGACGGTGTATTCGACGATGTTGGTCGAGACTGCCGTCCATGATACGCCAATGATCGCGGCGACGATTGACGCGCCCGGCGGCTGGAACAAGAAAAACAAGTTTTCGCTCTCGCTGAAAGAAATTGGAGATTGGCCCACGCATAAACGCTTCCGTGAGGCGAAGGCGGGGCGGGTAACAAGTAACGAAGTTGAGTTGCGTGACGCCTTGAATATGTATTTGAAGGATAGAACCATCGACTCTGTTGAACGCCGCAAATTTATCGAAAATGAGATCACCGTTACCGACGCGACAGCGGGAAAACGTACGGCGGAGTATGTTCTTTGGGCGCTGAATCAGGCGTCGGCTAAGTAGGAGGCGGGGTTTTCATCCATGAAAGGGCTGTTTGTCATTTCATGGTAAAAATGTGTGCTGGAGAACCAATGATTAAGAAATTCCTTCAAGTCCTTTCGCTATGCGCGATTTTTGCTCTTTCTGCCTGTGGCGGCGCCGAATCTGCTCCTGCGATCAGCCCTGAAGAGATTGCGGCCACAGCGGCGGCGCAGGCGTGGATGAGCGTCACCCAAACGGCGGCCGCCATGCCGACGGCCACATCTGTGCCGCCCACGTTTACGCCGCAGCCGACGCATACTCTTGCGCCGATTGCCATTCTGCCGACGCTCCCGCCTGCGACTGTGGCGGTTGTTGCCACGCCCACATCGGAGTGCAATCAAATTCCTCAATTGGAGCCAAAGGGCGCGCAGGTAAACGTGGAGTTCTATAATGAGTCGGGGGGCAGCGCCAATTTTGCATTTGGCATGAACTATGCCAATGACAAAGGCGAGTGTTACACGTACTCGTTTACGCTTGGAAATGGGGATATGTCTCCGGCGACCGTTCTAGCGGGTTGTTATTGGGGCTATGCCTGGATCAATACCTCGGAGCCTTCGGTTGCCCGCTCTGGCGACAAAATCCTTTGCCTTAGCGATCCCGGTATTATTTATAAGATCGTGATCACGCCGGAACGTGTGGATTTCAAGTAGCGCTCAATGAGAACTGCCGCTTCGATGTTCCTGTTTTATTTTTCGATCACCCTCGCCATCGCTTCCAGCGCGCTGTATCATTTTGTGGCAAAGAATACCCCGGCAAATGTGAATTTTAGCGTTTCATTGTTGGTGACGTATTCAGTGGCATTTCTTGTGACACTGGTTGCCTTCTTTTTCTTCCCGCCGCAAAACGGGTTAATGGCAGGGCTAAAACAACTTAATTGGGCGAGTATTGGGCTGGCGGCCGCCATTGTCGGCATCGAATTTGGCTTTTTGCTTACCTACCGCGCAGGCTGGAATTTAGAGATCGCCGCTGTGATTGTGAATGTGGCGGCGTCTCTGATTTTGCTCCCTGTGGCGGTCTTTGTGTTTAAGGATAGAATTTCGTGGGTCAACATTGCCGGAATTTTTGTCTGTCTTCTCGGTCTGACCCTCTTGAATTGGAAGCGATAAAAACCAGGTTAAGGAGCTTGAACCATGCTGAAAATTCAACTTAATACGCATACCATGCAAAGACCCGTCGTCAACTTCCACGCCAATACGGTTACGTTTTACTTTGCCACCGGCAACCAGCCGTGTCTCTTTCATGTGGGGCATCTCAAATCCATTGAGAGTGTGGAAAAGCGCGGGAAATATTACCTGACCGTGAGTACGGGGTTCAAGGATAACTCGGAAGAGTCCGACTTGAGGGTGTCGCCGAAAATGCAGGAACTAGTCGCTGCAGCGCAAAGCGCCATGAAAGAATTTCAATCTGCCTTATGAGCATTTTCTCTCGTATCCGTTCTTCTGCCCGCATCCTCCTCAAAGGCGAGCTGCAAAAGAAAAAACGCAATCCCATCCCAGCCATCACACCAGAGGAAGTGGCGGAGGTTAAGCAATTCTTCCCGCGTGAAAAATTTTTTGTACTGGGTCATGCCCGCAGCGGGACAACCCTGCTTATGCGTCTCCTGCGTTTGCATGGCGATGTGCATTGCAATTATCAGGCGCACTTCTTCACGCGCAAGCCCACGCTCAAATCGCTGGTGGATACACCCGACATTGAAGAATGGTTGACGCGCAAGTCGAATCGCTGGAACCAGGGGCGCGACCTTTCGCCACTCGTATTGCGCGCCGCTGCAGATTTCATCATGGAACGTGATGCTGCGCGCGAGGGCAAACACATCGTCGGTGATAAAAGCCCTTCGTCCACGATCCATGCTCAAGTTGTGCGTGATGCGCATGCGCTTTATCCCGACGCGAAAATTCTCTACATCGTTCGTGATGGGCGCGATGTTTTGATCTCGGAACGCTTCCGCAATTTTGTCGAAGAGTCGAAATTCCTAACCCCGGAAGACAAGCGCATCCTCTCGGACCTGAAAACTGATTCAGCCTCATTCAGCGATGGACGCCGTTCGATCTTTACGGAAACATCCATTCGTAACATCGCCAAACGCTGGGCAGACGATGTAAGCGAGATCGACTTTGAAAGCAAACGATTGTATGGCGCAAACTATATTTCCCTGCGGTATGAAGATCTGCTTGCCGAACCGTTCAATGAATTATTACGTTTGTGGAAATTCCTCGGCGTGAAGAAAGTCAGCAAGACCTTAGAGAAGCAGCTGCTCGACGAAATGTCCTCCAACCCGGATGAAGAATGGCAGGCGAAGCGTAATGAAGGCATTGCCTCGTTTTTACCCAAGGGACAGGCTGGGAACTGGCAGCGATTGTTCACGGCGCGGGATAAAACCCTGTTCAAAGAAATGGCAGGCGATGTGCTGGTCAGGTGGGGGTACGAGAAAGATTTGAATTGGTAAAGGATGAAAATATGAAATATCTAATTGCTGGTCTGGGCTCAGTCGGGCGGCGCCACATGCGCAATCTGGTTGCGCTCGGTGAAACGGATATTGTCCTCTACCGCACGCACAAAGCAACCCTGCCAGATGATGAACTGGCAGGCTATCCCGTTGAGTCGGATTTTTCGGAAGCCTTGAAAAAGCATAAGCCGGATGCTGTCATTGTATCCAATCCCACCTCTTTGCATTTGGAGGTTGCCATCCCTGCGGCAGAAGCGGGCTGCGCCATTTTGCTGGAGAAGCCGATTGCAGGCTCAATGGAACGTGTGGACATTCTCCAACGCGCTGTGCAAAAAAGCGGCTCAAAGGTGCTGGTGGCATTCCAGTTCCGCTTTCATCCCAGCATGGTCAAGACCAAAGAGTTGATTCAAAACGGCGAGATTGGGCGCGTGGTTTCGGCGCATGTCCACTTTGGAGAATATTTGCCAGCCTGGCATCCGTGGGAAGATTACCGCAACGGGTATGCAGCCCGGTCGGATATGGGCGGCGGCGTGGTGGCAACCCAATGTCACTCATTGGATTATTTGCCCTGGCTGGTTGGAAAAAAAGTTGAATCCGTGTGGGGCTTTGCCGCCAAGATCAGCGACCTCGAAGTCGATGCGGACGATACCGCCAAGATCGGGCTTTGTTTTGAAGGCGGCGCTCTGGGAAGCCTGCACCTTGACTACAACCAGCAACCGCCTGAGCATGAGTTCCGCATCATCGGCACGAACGGTACGATCAAGTGGAATCTGGCAGATGGGGCGGCGCGCATTTATCGCACCGGGAAAAAAGATTGGGATATCTTCCCCTTGCCGGAAGGCTGGGAGCGTAATGTCATGTTTCAGGAACAGACCAGGCATTTTGTGAATATGATCCAGGGCAGGGCAGAACCTTCCTGCACGTTGGATGATGGGGTTCAGGCGCAGAGAATCATTTCAGCGGTACATGAATCGCAAAAGACCGGAAAGTTGATTGTTTTGAAGGAAAGCACATCCATACATGCATAACAGGATGATGACACGCTGAGGGTGATCCACCCAAAACAAAAATCCTGCTGACAGCCCCCTTTCGCGGATAAGCCGCTTGGTGGCAAAGTACCTGTATCCATCCTCCACAGGCAGACGCCATGCTGCAGAAGAACCCCAAACTCACCATCCCTCTCAACAATCCTTTCCAAAACGACCAGTTGGAGCGGGACAAGGTTGCCGATAACCTGACCCTGCTGGCGCAGTCTACCACCCAGCCGTTCGTCATCAGTTTACAAGCGCCTTCAGGCTGGGGCAAAACCACCTTCATTAAAATGTGGAAAGCCCAAATGGAAGTGCAGGGACACATCTGCTTCTACTTCAACGCCTGGGAAAATGACTTCGTCTCCGACCCGCTGATTGCTTTTGTCGGCGAGATCAACAAAACCGTCGCGGACAAAAGCCTGACGGCGCAGGTTAATAGCCAGCTCAAAAAACTGCAAAACTTTGGCGGCAAACTTGTGCGCCGCGCCCCCCCGCTTACCATTCAAATTGCCACGCAAGGCTTGCTGCCCAAGAATCGATCAAAAAAGCGTCCGACCTCCTCTTTACCAGCGGAAGCGAGATCGCCAATTTCGCCTCGGAACTCGCCGAGGAAAAGATCCGCCAATACGAAAGCGACAAGAACGGCATCACCGAATTCAGGAACGAATTAACCCGTTTCGTCCGCTCGCTTTCTGTCGGAACCGGCAAACGCCCGCCTGTCATTTTCTTCATTGACGAACTTAACCGCTGCCGCCCTGAATTCAAGATCCTTTTGCTCGAACGCATCAAACAGATCTTCAGCATCGAAGGCATTGTGTTCATCCTCGGCATAGACCGCACCCAGCTCGAGCAGGCGGTCAAAGCCGCGCATGGCGACGGCATCGATACAGACGGTTACCTGCGCCGCTTCGTCCACTTCAACGTCAACTTGCCTGAACCCACCGTAGAAAAATACTGCAAATTCCTTTTTGAACGCTTCAAACTTCAAGAAGTTTTTTCCAAACGACGCACCGGGCCTGAAGAAAGCGAATCGCTCATGCGCGCCTTCGTCAGCCTGGCCAAAACATACCACTTCAGCCTGCGCGTCATCGAACAATGCTTCACCAAGATCAATCTCGTTCTGCGCACCACCCCAACCAGCGAACGCATCTTCCCCTTTCTGCTTGCCCTGCTGGTTGCCATCAAGACGGAAAAACCCGCCTCATACGACCTTTTGCTGGACAGCCTTTCAGCAGCCCAAGTCAACACCCTGACCGGCGCCCTCAAACAGGAACTTGACCTCAATGACCGCCTCTACAAATGGGCTGTGGCCAATTCGAAGCGTATCTTATCAGCGGCTATCTCGAAGACCCCAAACAGCAGGACGAGTCACTCAATGCGTTGAAATCCAATGCCGTCAGCCAGAGTCCCATCGAGCGCAGTTATGCCCAGCAGTCCTTGCGTTTCATCGAACAAATCCAGATCGACGGCTCTGCCAAAGCCATTCAAAACCTCGCCTCGCGCATGAGCCTCCTGCAAAAACTGACCATCATTCAATATCGCCCGCACTCATCACTTAAACACCATCCCCTTCCACTCCACGGAGGGGGATGGTGTGTTTTTTATGCTTCCAGCACTTCGATCTCGTGTGTGATGTCAACCACATCTTTCAAGGTGACATACACCGAGCAATATTTTTCTTCGCTCAACGCAACGGCTTTCTTCACCTTTTCGGGGTCAATCCCCCTGCCAATGGCTTGATAGCGGATGTGAATTTTGCGGAACTTCCAGGGCGGGGTATCATCCTGCACCGCTTCTGCCGTGACGTTAAGCTGAAGCAGTTCCTGACGCTGTTTCTCCAAAATCTCAACCACATCATGCGAGGAACAGCCGATCAATGCCATTGGCAGCAGGTCAGAAGCGCCGATCCGTCCGGCGCCATTAATGAGGAGTTTGTGGTCGTCTTTGTTGCGGACGACAAATCTGGTTTGAGGATCCCAATTAAGATGTACCGTTTTCGATGCCATGGCATGGAGTATAGCATAGATGCATGAGAGCGCTTTAATGAGAGAATAGACACAACCATACCATGGTCGCCCGCTTGCAGCACGGGAACATCTGGGGCGGCAGAAAGACAAGGTCTGTGCGATAATCTGAAAGAAACTATTTTCATGGAGAAACCCATGCCCCATCGATCCATCCCTGAAGATGAAGTCCGTATTTTTAGCGGCAGTTCCAACAGTCCGTTGGCAAAGAGCATCGCCGGTGAATTAGGCATTCCGCTTGAAGAGACTCATGTCAAGAAATTCAGCAATGACAATCTCTATATTCAGTTGGGCGCCAGTGTGCGGTATCGCCGCGTGTATATCGTCCAGTCGCTTACGCCGCCGGTCAACGATCATCTGATGGAACTTTTGATGATGCTCGACATTGCGCGAGATGCCGCCGCCTCTGAAATTCATGCCATCGTTCCGTATTATTCCTTTGGACGGTCCGATAAAAAAGATGCGCCGCGCATTTCCATCACGGCCCGCCTCGTTGCAGATTTGCTCAAGACCTCCGGCGCAACGCATATCATGAGCATGATGTTCCATTCGCCGCAGGTGCATGGGTTCTTCCGTATTCCAACGGACCCTTTAAGCAGCCGCCCGGTTTTTCAACAATACCTTGAAAATCGGGATATGAGCGGCACGATCATCGTTTCGCCAGATATGGGGCAGGCCAAGTCTGCAGCACGGTTTGCAAAAAGCCTGAGCCTGCCAGTTGCCGCCGGGAACAAGGAGCGCGTCTCGGATATGGAAGTGCGTATCAGCGGACTGGTGGGGAATCGAGTAAAGGGTCATAAACGCGCCTTGATCTATGACGATGAGATTGCCACAGGCGGCTCGATCGCCGAATTGACGCGTTTGCTCATCGCTGAGGGTGTGGAAGAGATCATGGTCATGTGTACGCATGGTGTCTTCACCCGCGGCGGGCTGGAGAAACTGGCTGCCATTCCGCAGGTTCAAGAGATCGTCACTACAGACACGGTACACATCCCGGCCGATAAACGCCACCCCAAGTTGACAGTTCTTTCCGTTGCCAAAGTATTTGCCGATTCCATTCGCCATAATTTCAATCGCGAATCAATTGGCGATCTGTTCGTGTATGGAGAATAAAAGTTTATGAAATTGTTCTGTTGCAAGGATGTCATTGCGAGCCGCCGCAAGCGGCGAAGCCATCCCCTCGCTGGCAGGAAGACTGCTTTGCTTTGCTCGCAGTGACAGATTTTGAGAGGGTTTGCAACAGAGCATTATGAAATCAAAAAGGCGCTCACCTGTGCAGACAAGCGCCTTTGGTTTTAATTCCTTCGGTAGTCATCCTCGCCATCGTCAAATTCATCTTTGTCCAATTCGCTAAGGTCATCATCTTCATCGAGGGCAAGCAGATCGAAGCGATCGAGTTGTTCGTTAAAGTCCAGGTTCTCAAGCGCATCTTCGAGGAATTCGACAACATCTTCGTCTTCGGTGTTATCGAGCATGTTGAGGATGTAGGCGCGGGCGTCTTCGCCGCCGATCTGAGAAAGCGCCCAGATCGCCGCCATGGCGATGGCGTCGTCCTCTTCTTCATCTTCCAGCATTTTTATCATGATGGGAGCCGCCTCTGTAATGGTTAATTCACCGGCGGCTTCGGCGGCTGCATAGCGCACACGCGGATCTGCATCCAATAGTTTGGAAATGACACTGTCGTTCCAACGATTATCGTGGGAACGCCCCATGGCGCGCAGCGCCGATGTGACCCAGAGCGGGTCTTCGCGTTCATAAGCCGATTCGAGGATGGACAGCGCCTCTTCGCGCCCAGAATAGCCAAAGGCTTCCAGAGCGGCGCGGCGCAAGGACGGGTTCTCATCGCTGCGGATGACGCGGATGAGCGCCTCTTCGATCTTGTGCAGGCGGGTTTCATCGAGTTCTTCGAGTTCGCCCATTAAGACAAATTCGCCAAGCAGGTTGCCTGCCTTGATGCGCGGAGCGAGATCGTTATCCGCTTGGAAAATTTTCAGGAGCGTATCCACAAGCCTGGGGTCGTCTGACTCGGCGAGGAGTCCCAAGGCTCGGGCGCGGACTTCCGCATCGGGGTCATCCAGAAGCGCTCTGCCGATATCCTCATACGAGACGATGGTGTCTTCATCGAGATGGGCTGCCAGTCTGTCGAGCAGCAGGGTTTTACGGTTGGCAGGCACATTCTTCCAGATGTCCATAAAAAGGCGCAAGGATTTTGGGTCGAGGTCGGAGTAGTAGGCAAGGTGACTTGCGGGAATGTCCTTTTTGGAGTCGAGCAGATGGTCGAGCACGGTTTGAAAGGTAAGATCAGCCATGGTTAGGGGAGGGGGAGTTCAGCAGGGTTGACGAAATCCATGATATTGACGAAGAGCATCAGCGCAATCAGCAGGAGCATGGCCACACCGTTGACCATGTTCTCCCATTCGGCAGGAATGCGTTTCTTGAAAAGAATTTCAGGCAGGGTAAAAAGGATGCGCCCGCCATCGAGCGCAGGGATGGGAAAAAGGTTGAACACACCCAGTGAAACGCTCAACAAGCCGATCAGATTCAGGGTGAAGTTGGTGGGTTTGGGCGCGGCGCCCGAGCCGCTTGCCTGCACGGCGGCGGCTTCCTGCCGGCTGCTCACATCTTCCTGCACCGAGAAGTTGAACAGGTCATAAATACCCTTAAAGCCGATCAGACGAGCCTGATCGGGAGCGATGATTCCTTGAATCAAGGCAACCGGCAGATATACAATCGCTGCGGCTTGCAAGCCGGTGATGGCGGCTCCGCCGGAAATACTTTCGATCCATGTTGCAGGACGGGTGGGATAGGTCAGACCAACGCCCAAAGCGCCTTGCTGGGGCGCGCGGCTGGAAAGCGGCGTAGGTGTGATGGTGAGTGTTTCGCCGTTGCGGTCAATCACCATTTCCACGGGGTGATCCAAATTTGCGCGGATGATGTCGATGGCGGGTTGAATATCGCTGACAGCCTGCCCATTGATGGAGATGATAATATCTCCGGCGCGCAAGCCGGCTTGCTGCGCGGGCGAACCCTCCGCCACCGCATCGATCTTAACCCTGCCCGGGTCGGCAATGCCTTCATAGGCGATCAACGCCGAAAACACAATAATCGCCGTGAGCAGGTTCATCACAGGTCCCGCCGCCAAGACCACCAGCCGCTTCCACGGGCTGGCAGCGCCATACCCGCCCGGCAAATTGGGGTCGTTTTCACCTTTGGGACGCACAAAACCGCCCAGCGGCAGGGCATGGATCGTGAATTCCGTCCCCTGCCATTTGAACAGCGTTGCAAGTTTATAAGACGGCAAACCGAAACCAAACTCTTCCACTTCGATCTTTGCCCAGCGTGCGGCAAGAAAATGCCCAAGTTCATGAACGAAGATCATCCCACTGAGCGCCAGAAAAAAGATGACCAGCGTTAAAAATCCAAATTCCATATTTTAGAATCCTTTCACGCGATAAGACGCGGCGGATTGATTATATCTTGCATGCGTTAATCTTTTCTAAGGCAGATTGCCCGCTTCTCTCCCTCGCCCGGGCTTGGTCCGCTTTTCTGCAGGTTTTTCCTAGTCTGTTGCTCAACGAGGGTGTATAAGCCTCCATTGAGGATTTAGACCGACTTTGCCGCCCCGCCAACCCCTGCCGCCAGCACATCTTTCACGCCGGGAATCTCGCGCAGGCGCTTCTCCACCTCCGCCTTGTACTCGCCCAAACACAATACATGGACGTTCGCGCCCGCATCCACCGTATAGCCGGCGGGCAATCCGCCCGCGCGCCACTCCCGCACCTGATGGAAAATTTCCACCGTGGCCGATTGCCAATACAGCAGCGGCGGGTTGGAGGTCATCATCACCGAATGCATCATGTCTGAGTCATGTTCGATGATATGGGCAAAGGCTTCAAAATCTCTCGTTAGAATCGCATGGCGGCACATGTCCAACCGCCTGGGCGCATCTGCCACGCGCGCATCTTGCAAAGGACTCGTCCCTGCAATGGCGTGCCCTTCCGTCGAGCCAGTCTTCTTATGTGAAGCGCTGACGATGGCAATACAATCTGCCAGGTTCCAATGTTCCACTGGCGCAATCGAGAAGGCGTACGAGTCGCTTTCCGCTTCGCCCATTTTCCACTCGACGAATCCAGCCGGAATGGAGCGCGAAGCGGAACCGGATCCGCGCCGCGCCAGAACAGAGAGTTCAGGTTCGCTTAGGTCAAGCCCTGCCGCCTTCGAGCCAGCTACTGCCAACGCCGCAAACGCCGCTGCAGACGAGGCCATGCCCGCCCCGGCAGGAAAATTGTTTTCGCTCACCACCTCGGCATTCATCTTGATCCCTGCCTGCGCGCGGATGAGGTCCAGAATAAACGAAACCCGATCCAACCCTTTGCCGGTCACTTCGTGTCCGTTGAGAATCAACTCATCGAACGGTAAAGACGGCTGAAAACTGACGGTGGTGCGCGTGAACAGTCCATCCAGATTCATGGACAGGGAGCCATTAACGGGGAGGCGCAATTTATGATCACGGTTGCCCCAGTATTTGATGAAGGCGATGTTGGCAAAAGCGACAGCCGTTGCTGTGGGGTTACTAGACATTTGACGTAAATGACCCTTTCATTATCTTCAATCGCTAGTGTACCACGAACATCTAGCATCTCCAGCACCTGCCGTTTTTGTTCGAACGTTGCAGTATCCAACACATCTTTGATCGTCTCACAAAACAATCTTATGTCTTCCACTTGGGCATCAGACAAAACCAATTGTTCAAGAAACGAGGCAATTTCCGCCTGTTCCTTTCGGAGATTCCCTATATTTTCTTCAAGTCTCGCACGTCTTTCTGAAAGCATATCACGTTCAAAATCTCCTGACAGGTACAGGTCCAGCAACTTATTTAATTGCTTTTCATTCTCAGCTATATGACCTTCTATCAACTCCAACCGGGCTGTCAAAGCCTGATTGCTCCTGCCTTGTTCCTCCTGTCGATCCTGTAAACCGGCAACAATGTATTCCGGATGCTGAATGATGTTGACAAGCCATGCCCATACCGCATCATCAACATCTCTTCCACGAAACATGGGCATATCACATCTCTTGATAGGCCGTCTTTCTGTTGCTTTGCAGTAGTAATAGGTATTCTTCTTTCTTGCGCGACCCTGATAAGTAAAGCCGCACTTGGCACACCTTAATCTTCTCGCTAAAAGATATTCATGCTTTAAGTGTCGATCTGCCTGTGCAAGATTGAATTTCATTCGCGCCTGCGCCAAATTGAAAGTCTCCTTATCAATGATCACGGGTACAGGCACGCCCACCCATTCATCCCGGGAACGAGGCACCTGTTTGCCAAATCCACATTTTGGTCTGGCGGGTCTAACCTTTCCATCCTCGATTACCTTCGTTTTGCCATAATGCCAGGTGCCGGTATACGTCTCGTTTTTCAAGATGTGCCTTATCATTTCAGGCGCCCACGACCCAGGCTCATATTTCTTGTAGATGTGTCCATGTTTATCGCCCCGGGTGATCACCCTCATTTCGGTCAATTTTTTGGCAATGGCATTCATGGACATCGGACCACTATCGCCATCTCCTCTCAAATACCAATTGAAAACATTGACAACAATCTGCGCCTCCTCTTCGTCCACTTCAAGCCAGGACTTGTGCGGTTCAGTAATTGTTTTATATCCATAAGGTGGACGTGACCCGACAATCACAAACCCACTTTGCGCCTTGCCACGTTTTCCCCGCTTGCTTCGTTCCAGAATCTTTGCCTTTTCATATTCAGCAATACTGGCACGAATCTGTTTTTGGAGCCGGCCTTCATCGCTATTGTCATATTGACCAATCACATATTCAACCGTGACTCCCAATCGCAGGAACTCCTCCTCGATCAGCGCCTGATAAACGCTTTTTCGGGCAAGGCGATCAATGTCGTACACGATAATGACATCAATGGGTTCCTGGGCAGCAAAATCCCGCAAGGCATTAAGTTGAGGGCGATCAATGGTTGCACCGCTGTAATCCTCGGAGAATGTCATTAAAAGGACATAACCGCAATCGGCGGCATATTGCTTGCAGGCATCGACCTGGGTGTTTAAACTGTAGCCCTTGGTCTGTTCATCCGTACTGACTCTGGCGTAAATAACCGAACGCTTATTCATGAAGGGTTTCCTTGTTGGTATTTGTCAAAATGCCAGCCGGGCCGGTCCGGCTGGCAGCAGTCAATCAATTCTGGACAGGGGATTTGAGGAAATCCTTCATCTCGTGAAACAGTTCGGGACCCAGCACCTGGATCTGCTCATCAATTCCAAGACCTACGCCATTGATCAGGTCGGCAAGCAACATTCCCATGTTGCCTTCAACCTCGATCAGACTGGAACTTCCGGCAGCATCCTGCCATTCCTGACGGATGCGCGTGAGCGTGCCTACCAGTTGAAATCGTTGTGTGGAAGGGGGTTGAAACATGTGATTCTCCTTTTGGGGTTGGGCGACCTGTATTCCCCGGCTGGAATACAAATCGCCCTGATGGAATCCCACCAGGGCGAATCAAAGGGGCTGTATAATAAAACCAGCCCTCCCTCCGCTCTAGCCGGTGGGTTGGGTGAGGGTCGTATTGGTGCTACGAACACCAGTACGACCCGTTATTCTGGCTGTGAATTTCATTGCCAGCAATGAAATTATAGCACAGGTTTTACGGTTGACAAGTCCCCGTCATCAATCACGTTATGGCTATGTTGTTATGCCTTATTTCGTTTGGGTTTACGACCGCGCTTCTCTCCGTGTTGATCCCTGCTCTTCAGGAATTCCTGCAGGGATTTGCGGCTGACTTGCCAGGATTGCCCCCACTTGCGACCTGTAATTTTTTTGGCGCGCACCAATTTGCGGATGTAATCCAATTCATATCCACTGATCTGCACGGCCTCATATGTTGTCAGCCAATCTTCCATAGATGTTCGCGTCTCCAAACGATATTATAACGTTGTGAACGGGGAATTTGGAACTGGTGTCCCGGATGTAAATGTTCTGAAGCGGGGTATAGCATCCAGGACTACGGTTACTCTACGGAATAAAGTCCGAGAATTGTATGACTTCACAATATGAACGAATAAGAGGAGAGCATAACGGAAAGAAGGTTCCGGTTTTTTTACAACCTGATTCAGGGTCATCCACCCACACCATCAACTCCTGGATAATCCCGTAGGGAGTTTCGTATTCCAAACCGTAGAGTTTCCGTACTGGGGAATGCTACTTAAGGGTTGCCGCAAGGCAACTCTTATTTTTTCATTGCAGTGAAAGGAAACCATGCACAAGAAAACATTCCATGTCTATTACAGGGCAATGCCGTTACAACGTCAAAAAAAATTGCAGTTCATCCAGGCAGGAGAATCCACATGACCGCGGCAACTCCCCCTGAGGAAATAAAGCCCGAGCTGACCCCGGAACAGAGAAAGGCACTGGGTCGGGTCTACAGCTACCTGATGGACATTGCACGAAAACGATTGGTCCAAAAGAATGCAGCTGCCAATCCACAACTGCCATCAGGAAATGTTGATGGTGACCAGGGAAAATCCGAGCACGCAGCCGATGCTCCACAGAGTCCAGCGCCGGCATAATCATGCAATCGAGAACATACACAGGTTGTGCGATCAGAAGGAAGGAACAAGCACACAACCTGTCCATCGAAATTCCGCCAAATGATTCCAATTTGCAAAGACCTTTCAATTTGCATTTTTAAGGGGAGTCATGCCCAAACAAATGACTAAATCGTACAAATAGGGTAACAAATGTCATTTGAGATTCGCAGAACCGGTACTAAAATATCCCGCTTTTGACGTTTAGTTTTGAGGTCAACCATAATGAACCACTTCAAAAGGATGTGGGGTCATTATCTGGCGCTGGTGATCGTGATTACCATCCTGATTTTCCCCATCTCCTGGATCTACAGGCTAATTCATCGATACTACGGACCCGAGGATGCCCTCGTGGCCCTGGTCGTTATATCCATTGGGATCATCATCCTTGGAATCCGGGGCGGCAATTACGCCTATACACTTCATCGTTTTGTCCGGGACGAATCAGAAAGAAGAACGCAGGGGGATGGAAAACAGGTTGTCTTTGAAATGTTCGGGATCGAATTCTATCAATCCGGTTCTTCCCAATCAAACCCCGTGGCACCCCAAAATGAAACCATCCAACAAGAGACCCGGGACGATCATGACGACCTACAGGATCTGATCTCATCCGGAAACCGCAAGCGCCGTGGAAAACAAACCCGCTACCCGGAAGACAGAATCCGCAGGGTGGTACTGCGCTGGGAACGGCGCGATCCATCCTTCTCCGCCAGAACCCTGGAGGAGTTTCTCGAAGAGGAATTTGGCTGTGGACCGGATGGCGTGCTGCTGGTGCCCACCTCCACCTTTTATGACTGGCGGCGCAACGTATTAAAGGAAATAGAGGAGAAACAAAGGCAAACCCTGACAGAAACGCCCTCGTAACCAGCCCGTCGGAGCCAGATCAAGAGGAAAATAATTTCCGTAGATATCCCGTAATCCAAACCGTACAATTCCCGTACTCCCAGATGCTACTAATGAGCCGCCGACAAAGCGGCTCATTTTTTTCAGCATCTGAAGGGAACACTATGGCAAAGATAATCGTGTATCTGGGCGAACAGGAACGCGAGGCGCTGCAACAACTTGCACAGCGTGAAATGCGCGTGCCGCGCGCCCAGGCAGCCCTGATCATTCGCCGGGAATTGACCCGGCTGGGCATGCTGCCTGAACAGGAAAAAATACAGGAGATAGAGCGACCGGAAGGACAACCGGCGGAGGTGCAACCATGAGATGTTCAACCTCTTCCGCAACCATCAAGCACAGTTACCCTGTTGTTGGAGGGGCATGGACTGCCTCTCCAACAACAGAGTGCAGTGGGATTCGACTCCAGCCCGGAACGCACAAGGGGGGCGATCATGTTTGACGCCATCAGCGCCGTGTTATCAGGGGTTCTGCTTGTTTTCCTTTCCATGCTGGGGGGCGGGATCATTTATTTCCTCCTGCGGGATTGTTTGAAACGCCATATCCGGCACAAGGACCAGGAGGAGTCCTCATGAGCACCAGGATCATTTGTATCGCGAACCAGAAGGGCGGGGTCGGCAAGACCACCACTGCCGTGTCGCTGGCGCATGGCTTGACCCAAAAAGGAAAACAGGTTCTGCTGATCGACCTGGATCCGCAGGGACAATGTGCCACCGCTCTGGGGCGCAGTCCCGAGCCAGGCGTGTTCTACCTGCTCACGATGGGACATACGCCGCAGGAGACCGCCTTCCTGAAATCCTGGGTGCGGTTGTCCGGACGCGAAGGTCTGTACTTGTTTCCGGGGGACCAGCAGACGATGGCAGCCCAGACCGTGCTCAACGCACAGGACCAGCCCATCTCCGCCATCCGGCAATCGGTCAGTCGTTTTTTCAGGGAGGGACTGCACTACATCATCTTCGATACAGCGCCCAGCGTGGGCGGAATCCAGGAACGGGCGGTCTGGGCTTCCGATCTGGTGATCGTGCCGACTGCCACCGAATTCCTCTCCGCAGACGGGCTCGGCAAGGTGCTGCGCATGATGAG
>JACAEP010000076.1 GCA_013388795.1 Chloroflexota bacterium
AACGCTTCTTCAAACGCGGGGCGCTTGTGCTCGACCTGCACGCCCGGCGTGTGCTGCTTGATGAAATCCCGCTTAAAATTCCGCCGACTTCCTTTGATTATCTGCTCGTACTTGCACGGCACGCCCCAAATGCAGTGGATTACCAGACCCTGGTGGTTGAGGCGCAAGGATACCAGACCGAGCCGCGCGAAGCCCAGGAACTTGCCAAGTGGCACGTCCATCAATTGCGGCAGATCATCGAAAAGGATGCCCACAAACCAGAATACCTGCTCAACGTGCGTGGAACGGGATACCGGCTTGTGGCGGATTAATTTGGCGCTGCAAAGTCAGGAGACTTGGCACTCCGCGTGATGTAAGCCCAATGGACAGAACCCGCTTCAAGTCCGCGCCCGGGGCGGGTTTTTCCTTTCCCAACTTTTCCCAACCTTTATCCAATCCAACCTAACCGAAGCAGGGGGCAAATCCGGTGAAAATGGGAGTATGAACACCCTCATTCCCCCTTCTCAGGAAATGGTACGCATTCTTGTTGTGGACGATCATCCCAACACGGCTACCACGCTTGCGCGCGCGCTGGCACAGATCGGTCCCGTTGTGGATGTGGTTTCGGCGGTCAGCGGCATGGACGCCCTTGAAAAAGTGAAAGACAAGGGCGTGGACATTCTTTTTACCGACATGATCATGCCCGAAATGACAGGGCTGGAATTGATCGAAAAATTGCAAAACCACCCCGGCGGCAAGCCGTCTTATTCTTATTTGATCACAGCGTATGATGTGCCCGGTTTAAAGGTATCTGCACAGCGCCTGAAGGTGAACGACGTCATCATCAAGCCGGTGCGCCCTGAAAAAATTTTCCAGATCGCTTCGGGAGCCATCCGTGAAATGCGGCAAGCCACGCATCCCACGGGGGGGGCGGCTCAGGGGCGGCGTAAATTCAAGATTTTGGTGGCAGACGATACGATGGACAATGTGACCCTGCTCACCCGCTACCTGGAATATGAAGGGTACGATCAGATCATTGCAAGAGACGGGCTGGAGGCATTGAACAAGGTCCGCGATGAAATGCCCGACCTTCTTCTTCTGGATGTGAACATGCCGAACAAGGATGGCTTCACGGTGTTGGAGGAGATTCGGCGCGACCCAAGCGTGGCTCACATCCCGGTCATCATCCTTACCGCGGCGCGGCTCGACCCGGCGGACATTCAATCGGGTTTGAACCTCGGCGCGGACGATTACATCACCAAACCCTTCGACCGGCATGAGTTGATGGCGCGCATCCGCACGAAACTGCGCGTGAAAGAAGCGGAAGATGTCATCCGCCGCCGCAACCGCGAGTTGAACCTGTTACCGGAGATTGGCAAACAACTCAGCGCGTTGCTCGACATCAAAGACCTTGCGAATGTCCTTTTGAAACGCACCGCCGAAACGCTCGGCGCATTTCAGGGCAGTATGTTCGCGCTTGACGAAGATACAGGAAAGGTGCGTGAAAAGTTCGAGGTCTTTTTAAATCCCTCAGGGATTGGCGAGGATTTAACCCCACCCGATAAATTGATCCGGCAAATTCAAGCGGCGCGTCAGGGGCTGGTGATTGAAGACCCGGTCCATGACCCACTATGGTTGGCGAGCCCGTCCAGCACGGCGCGTTCGATCCTGGTGGCGCCTTTGTTCGGGCGCGCCGCGCTGCTGGGGCTGATTGTGCTGGCGCATGAAACCCATGCTTATTTTTCGGCTGAACATCTTTTGCTCTTGCAGGCGATTGCCAGCCAGGCTTCGATTGCCATTGAGAACGGGAGGCTTTCTTCCGCGGCGGCGCAGGAACGCAAAAAACTTTCCGCGATACTGCGACATGCTTCGGAAGCCATTTTGTTATTCGATGAGCGGGGAAGGTTGACTCTGCTCAATCCCGCCGGGGAGCGGCTTCTAAATTCAACGCCGATCAAGCTCGAGCAGCCCCTGCCTGAAGAACGCAGTTACGAGCCTTTGGCGAGAGCGGTCAATGAGGCGCGCGGCGCAGCCATGCCCCTTTCCCGCGATATCCTCTGGCACGATGGGCGCGCTTTCACCGTCTACCTTGCCCCAATGGAAGAAGGCGGGATGGTTGCCATCCTGCACGACGTCAGCCGTTTCAAGGACCTCGACCGCATCAAGAATGAATTCATTGCCACGGCCTCGCATGACCTCAAGAATCCGCTTACATCCATTGGCGGGTTCGCGCAACTGCTCCGCCACTCCGATTCGTTGAGCGCGGCGCAGATGGAATTCGTCGAGCGCATCCTGCACTCCGTCAAGAATATGGACGAGTTGGTCCAGAACATGATGTCGCTGGCGCAGATTGACCTGCAAGCCGCAAACACACATAACGCGGTGGATTTGAAGCCCCTGATCGAGGAAGTACTGGCGGAGTTCACCCCCCAGGCGGCGGTAAAACAACAGGAACTGGTTTCCGAAACCTTCGACCGGGCGGTACTCGTTCAGGGCGATCCGCTGCAGTTGCGGCAGGTCTTTCGCAACTTGATTGGAAATGCGATCAAGTACACGCCTCAGGGCGGGCGTATTCAGGCGCGGGCGAAGGTTGAGGCGGAGCAGGTATTGATCCATGTAGAAGATAATGGCTATGGCATCCCGGCTGCGGACCTGCCATTTATTTTTAATCGTTTTTATCGGGTACGCACCGGGAAAGCCGCTGAAGTGGAAGGCAATGGGCTGGGACTGGCAATCGTCAAATCCATTGTGGAGGCGCATGGCGGACAGGTGAGCGTGAATAGCAAAGTTGGACAGGGTTCTTGTTTCAGTATTTCATTGCCATGTTTGGCATGAAGGTGTTTTTTCAAGGA
>JACAEP010000351.1 GCA_013388795.1 Chloroflexota bacterium
ACCCTGATCGGCGCCACCACCGAAAACCCCAGTTTCGAGGTCATCGCCCCGCTCCTTTCCCGCTGCCGTGTCTTCGTCCTAAGTGAGTTGTCTGGTGAGGAGATTAGTCTGATCATCGACCGCGCCTTGACCTCATTAGCGAAGAAAAAAATCAACATCGACCAGCCTACCCGCGACTGGCTGGTCGCCGTCGCCAACGGAGACGCCCGGCAGATCATTAATCTCATCGACAACTGTTTTCGACTCTACAAAAAAATCGATCTCGAATCATTAAAAAACACTCTTCAGAGCCGCTTCCTCCGTTTTGATAAGCAGGGCGAAGAGCACTACAACACAATCAGCTCATACATAAAGTCACTAAGAGCAAGTAATGTGGATGCAGCGCTCTATTACCTTGCCAGAATGGTGGACGCAGGGGAAGACCCGAAGTTCATTGCTAGACGAATGGTGATATTTGCTTCGGAAGATATTGGAGTGGCCGTCCCCACTGCTTTGGTGGTTGCTAACGAGGTTTTCAGAGCGGTGGAGACTATTGGCTACCCAGAATGTCAAATTAACCTCGCCCATGGCACTGTTTACCTTGCTCAGTGCAAGAAAGACAGAAGTGCGTACGATGCTTATTTCAAAGCTCTGGATGACGTCAAAAAGTTCGGTAATCTCCCTATCCCCCTGAACCTCCGTAACGCCCCGACCAAGTTAATGAAAAAGTTGGGTTACGGCAAAGGCTACGAGATGTACACAGATGTTAATCTCCTACCAGAACAATTAAAAGGGCGAAAGTACTTCCAAGAAAAACCCTAATTAAGTACTTGACTCACACACATAAGATGTGTACGATGTAAGTATGAAATACAGTAAACTTGGTGCTTTGATAAAGACCGAAAGGGAAAAACGTGGCTGGGAACAAGCAGAATTGGCTGTCAGACTATCCCGAAGACAACAAACCATTAGTCGTTGGGAATTTGGAAACTCACGACCACAGCGGGAAGACTTACTAAGGCTAATTGATTTGTTTTCTGTCGATAAAGATATTTGGTTTTCAATTGCTGGTTATGAACTGAATGAGCCTGACGAATCATTAGCTCCCTATCTCCCCATTCAAAATTTGTCTCCTGAAAAATTTGAGCTGTTTTGTAAAGCGGTTATCCAAGCGTTAAATCCAGACGCCGATGTTCATAGATATGGAACACGGGGATATAAGCAAGACGGAATTGACATATACTCAAAATCACCCAAAGAAATACTGGATTATCAATGTAAACGACATAAACAATTTGGCCCAGCTGATATTGAAGAGGCGGTTAATAAAACCACCTTCAAAGCCAAACATCACCACATATTGCTATCAAGAAATGCAAGCCCTGAATCGAGAAAGAAAATAATAGATTACCCCGAATGGTCTCTATGGGACAGAGAAGATATTTCAGAAAAGGTCAGAAACTTGACCGATAAGGATGTGGCACTTCGTATTGTTGATTCATATTTTCCTGGAAAAAGAAAATCCTTTCTGGGCATTGATGAGCCAAGTCCATGGCTACTCCCTCAAGATTTTTTTCTACCCCTTGAAGGTCGTTCGAAATTATTTGGTCATGGTTGGACAATTGTGGGTAGACAGAAGGAGCTGGAGTCACTAAAAGAATTTGAAGGACAGAAAGAGTCCCAAGCGTTACTCATCAGTGGTCGAGGAGGTATCGGCAAAAGTCGATTGCTAAAGGCTTGGGCAGAAGGATTAAACAAAGCAACTAATGTTCGCTTTGTTTCACCAAGTTCAAATATAGAAGCCAAAGATATTGACCTACTCCCGAACGGACCATCCTTTTTAATTATTGACGATGCCCATGAGCGAAGTGACATTTTGGTGATTCTTAATGGAGCTGCTAGAACCAGACCTGAAATGAAACTTGTCCTCAGTTCACGCCCTTACGGAATCACAAAATTAGAAGATGAACTCATGAGGTCTGGTATTGCCTATGACCACGAAAAAATAGTGAAGGTGGATGATTTGAGTATCACTGACGCTGAAGAACTGGCCAAAGAGATACTTGGCGACCCCACTGTGGATGGAGATAAAAGGTTAGCAAAAAAAATTGCAGAAATTACTAGAGATTGTCCTCTGGCAACGGTCATCGGTAGTCGTCTGGTCGGTCAAGGTTTAATTAGACCAGAATTATTAAATAACGAGAAAAAATTCAGGGACAAATTATTAAGCAGTTTTAGAGACGTAATCGCAGGCGAACTGGGCGGAAGGAATCCAGAGAAAATTAGAGAGTTACTGAATTTCTTATCAACGGTTCAACCATTTAATCCTTCAGACCAAAAATTTCAGAAATCTGCCGAAGAAGTACTCAAGGAACATTTCGATGTAATTCTTCGAAATATCGGAGTCTTGGAAGACGCGGGTGTATTACTAAGAAGGGGTTATCAACTACGAATCGTGCCGGACTTATTGGCCGACTACATTAGGTTTGAGATTTCTTATGATGAAAAAAATAATTGTCCAACTGGATATGTGGATAGAGTCTATAAACATCTACAAGAAGATTTAGCCGTACACCTGCTGACCAATATCAGTCAACTCGATTGGAGACTCTCAGCTGCCAATGTCCAAGCAATGTTGCTTGAGTCAATCTGGAAGCAGATATTCTCAGAAGTTAAGAGTGCAAACAATGCTGATAGGACCTTTATATTGAAGAAAATTAAAGATGTAGCTTACTTCCAGCCCGAACAGTTCATGAAGCTAGTAAGGTACCTTAAAGACAACCCCTCCACCAAACCAGAGCGCAAAGAGTTTGCCGGCTTATATAAGTATGAACACAAAGACGTCTTAAACGAATTGCCAGAAATACTCGGTCGAATATGCTACCACATGGAACATCTACCCGAATGTGTGGATTTAATATGGGAGATTGGTAGAGGTGATTCGAGACGAACAAATCCTCACCCTGGACACGGCATAAGAATACTGCAAGATTTAGCTCAGTACGACATATATGAACTCACTGGAAAAGGAGTTAAAGTCAATGAGCTGATGCTGGAAGCGGCTAAAAGATGGTTGAAGGACGCGAAGCTACAGGATTACTCTCACTCACCATTAGACATTATTGACAAACTTCTGGACAAAGTTTCCTCTACGGACACGTATAAGCACGGCAAAATCATTTTTCATTCATTCGGCGTTCATTATGAGAACACCGGACATATTCGCAATGAAGCGCTTAGACTTGTCGTCGAAACTGCGAAATCGCCTATTCTGACGGTAAGTTTGAGAGCGCTCGAAAGTATCAGTCATGCTTTAAGCGAACCGATGGCGCTATTCGGCCGAAAGATAACTGAAGAAGAATCGTCAAAATGGAAAGAGTTCCAGATGTCGGTTCTTGACGGTATAGAAGAAATCACAACCACACAAAAACACCCGATTGTTAGCGTTGAATTGAAAGATATTCTCGCGTGGCACGCCCAACATAGTCCCTCTCCCAAACTCAAAAAAAGAGCGAGAAAACTATTCGAAAGCCTATCCGAGTCGTTTGAAGTCAGACTGGTCCAGGCCGTTGACCAAAATAGGGACAGAGATTGGTTGATTGATGAGGAGAAATATGACTATCAGAAAATTATGGAAAAAAGCTTGAAGTTCCGACAAGATATGGTTGTTGAATTCGTAAAAAAATACCCAAACCATAAGGAAGGATTCACAAAGCTAGACAGTTTGCTTGAAGAACTCGAACAATGTGGTAAGAACCCATTTCCAATCACATTTTGTGCCGAGATGGCAAAGTTATATCCTGAGTACACTATCGGTGTTTGTGAAGAAATAATCAAAAAACCCAGTTCAATCCTGGCTCGTAGTTTCGATTACTTCCTATTTGGGCTAATAGAGGTCAATCAACAAAAGACCGCAAATCTTTTATCAGAAGCAATAAATATTGATGAAGAAAAGTTACAAGTTTCCATTGCTGATTATTATTGGCGTGCAAAATGGGTAAATTATTTGGATGAGACCACAGACTTACCAAATATAAGAAAACTACTCAAAAGCAAGTATAAATGGGCAAAAAAATTGACTATTGGTAGTTTGGGAAGGTTGGGGAAGGTGAGACCTGAAATTGTAAAAGAATTACTGTTATCAATAGACTTGGGTGCAGATAAAGACTTAGCCGATGAATATTTCGGACAATTCGATGAAAAGCACGATTTTAACCCAGATTTGTTATTGGACGAGGAATTGACGGTAGTGATTCAAAAACTAGAAAAGGTTAATAGTATTGATGACTACAATATCGAGGAATTTTTGAACTATGCAGGAAAAAGACTCCCCTTGGCTGTAATTACATTACTTCTTAAACGAATTGAGCTTAGTAAGGTAAAGAAAACAGGAGAAAAATATCAGCCTTTATCATATTCGTCGCACACCTTACTTAGTGGTTTTAGTAACACAAAACAATATGCCGACGTATTAAGAGAAGTCAGAAATAAGATACTAGAAAAAGAATGGCAAAACAGGTTTTGGATACCAAAACTTTTCAAGTCAATATCCAACAACTTTGATGAAGTCGGGGTAGCCGTTTTATTAGAGTGGGTTAATTCCGGCGAAAAAGAAAAAGTCGAAGGAGTAGGCATAATCATTGAAGATGCTCCTGAAAATTTTATTTTCCAGCACACAGATTTTGTTTCAAAAATGTTAGCTTCCGCTAGACCTTACGGCCAAGATTTTCTGAAATTAACCAGGAATGCACTAGCCCATTCAGCAATCTTTCGCTCGAAACATGGAACTCCAGGGCAACCAATGCCTGAGGATGTAGAGCTAAAGGAAAATAGCGAAAAAATGCTATCAACGTTTGCTGTGAGCACACCCGAATATGAATTATTCGAGTCTTTGGTCAAGCACGCGAACTGGGAAATAAAAGACCAATTGAAAAGAGATGAAGAACTACTAGGAGAAGGCTAACTTTCGCCAAAGCGTTTATAAACCTGCTTGATTAAAGGTATTGCATAGTCAACATCATCTTCATTCTTGACCTCCAAGACCGTGATGTGCTTGTTATAGTATTTGAAGCTGTTCTTCTGATATCTGGTTCGTTTCTCTGAGTCTTTCAGGTCTTCTGGTTTTACTCTAAGCAATTCGATAATCAGTTTATTCGACCTTACCTTTACAGCGATAACATTTTTGTTCTCAATGTTGAACCCGATGTAGTATTTGACAGGTTTAATCTCAAATCGGGGGTCGAGTTCCAGTATCCGCTGAGAAAAGTTCTCAAATAGCTCTCTGGCTGTATCCCAGTTAGATTTGATGTGGTCATCTAGGGAGTATTGTCTAACTTCCTTCGAAACCCTTTCAATATCTTTACTTTTGGCGATGGTTTTTATACTCTCACTTTTTTCCGACGCCCTGATTTGATTGAAGGAAACTAGGTCGTTCTCGTATTCTTTCGCCTCCCAGAGCTCAATCGGAAGGTCTTGAAAACCCATTGCCTCCTGCTGATATTTGGTAAACGAAGAAGCAATAAAAATGACCCTCGATTGTGACCAGTCAACGTCATCTTTTCGCAGGTTTTTGTTTAGGCGTTCATTGTATTCAAGGACAAAGTCCGCCTTGTTATTTAGGAGTAAGGCAAGATAAGAGTAGCCCTGGTCAATTACACTGAAACTTGAACCCTTCTTATATTCAATAATGACAAACGACTTTGTTTCATTGTCAAATGCCAGAGTGTCAATTCTCAATGCTCCAAGTTGATGTTCAGTTTTAACAAAAGTCAGGCCAAAGATTTCCGAGACATTTTCCTCAACCAATTTTTGGAGTGACTTTTCTTTATCAATCTTCCGCTCCCTAATCTGGGATAGTTTGTCGTTTGATTTTCTGTATATCGGCATTTACCCGCATTTTACCACCGAGTATGATTTCTTTATGAAAAAGTATAAGGTGGTCTTCCTAGATTGGAATGGCACTCTTTCAGATTCAAAGTTCTGGGGTCATTTGGAAAATCCGCAGCACCCCAATAGCCACCTATTTCCAAAGATTGAAAAAACACTTTTTGGGGAATTAAAGCACCTGCTCAAGCCTTGGATGCGTGGCGAAACGACTTCTGAGGACGTTATCTCGCAAATCTCCGAGAAAGCTGAGCTGAACCACAACATCATCCTTAACGAGTTTGTCGAAAGCTGTAAGAATATGAAGCTGGCAACGCGCAGATTTACAGAACTCATCAAACAGATTCAGAACTCTGGCACCAAAGTTGTTGTCGCCACCGATAATATGGACTCATTTCCCCGATGGACCGTTCCGGCGCTCAAACTGAACGAAATTTTTGACGACATCCTCGAGTCTCATAGCTTAAAAGCGATGAAAGGAGATTTTATTGAAGACGGCAAGAGTCTTTTCTTTCACGATTTTTTCTCAAAGCACAATATTCAGCCACAGGAAAGCATCCTCATTGATGACAGTGAGGATAGAGATAATAAAATCTCGGACTTCGGAATCGAATATCGCAAAATCGAACCCGTCATCGGCCTGGAGCCGGAATTATTGAGAATAGTCGATATATATACCCAAAACAAAGATTGGCCCAAAAGTAGCCCCAACAACTTATAGGACACCAGGACTGGTGTTTCATGGTAAAATCAAAAACTATGAACCTCGTTTTAGTAAAAAAGAATTTTTCTGACCAGACTTTCGAATTTGTCGAGAGAAAAGGCAAGGGGCATCCTGATACTTTATCAGACAATTTGGCCGAGTATTTGTCAGCAAAATACTCCCAATATACGAAATCGAAGTTTGGAGCTATTCTTCATCACAACTTTGACAAAGTAGGATTACTTGGCGGCGCCTCAGAAGTCCAGTTTGGTTATGGGAGATTAACAAAACCAATTCGAGTTCTATTAAATGGTCGTGCCTCAACCAGATTTGCAGACACCGAAATTGATGTCAGAGGATTATTGACTCAATGGTCAAAGGAGTTTTTGGCAAACCAACTTCCAATTAATCCTGAATCCGAGCTAACTTTTTTCTTCAATCTCAGTAATCAAAGCAGCCCGGGAAAAACTGAAGAAAAGGCCAATATTCAAAAGAGTGCTAGAAAATACTGGTTCGAGCCAAGAAATCTTAATGATATACCAGAATTGAAAATTCTAAGGTCAAATGATACTTCCATGGGAGTTGGTTTTGCGCCCTATTCAAAATTAGAAAGCATTGTTCTGGAAATAGAAAAGACATTAAACAGCCCTGAATTCCAATCGAAAAATAGATGGATTGGTTCAGATATAAAGATAATGGGGTGTCGATATGGTAATAAATACAATCTCACTATGTGCATCCCCCAAATCGCCAGTCAGGTTAAAAATATCGATGATTACAAAAAAAATCTCGCTCAGGCTCGAGAAGTAATCAGTAAAATCTTTCTGGAAAATGAAATAGATGACTATGGGTTGGATATCAACACTCGTGATAATTACGAGAAATCGGAGTTGTATCTAACAGCAATCGGTTCTTCCATAGAAAGCGGCGATGAAGGTTTAGTTGGAAGAGGAAATCGTATTCAAGGAGTTATCACTCCAATGCGGCCGATGAGTATGGAGGGGGCCGCGGGTAAGAATCCTGTGTATCACATTGGGAAACTTTATTACATTGTGGCCCAGAAAATAAGCGATACGATTTATGAAAAATTAGGTATTCAAAATGAAGTCGTATTAGTCAGTCAAAGCGGTCGTGAACTTTTAGACCCCTGGATACTACTGATACACGTGCCCGAAAGCTACGTCAATAACGGCGAAATAGAATCACTAGCGGAATCCGAAGTGAAGAAAATTCCAGAAATTACTCAAGATATTGTTAATCTTAAGGTAAGTATTTGCTAAACAGATGACTACTCCCGAAATCAGGCAACCTAAAGAAGAAATTTGTGACGAAAGCTACATCAAAAATGGTCTCAAGTTGGCTCGGGATAACTCTAGTTCCACCTTAATATTAAGGTTATCCCAAGAGGGATGCGCTAGACATGCCCACACTGAGGGTATAGAAGCAGGTAAATTTTCGACTTACGAGGGTTATTTGACATTCTTTCGAGATGTAGAAATTATCAGACCAGAAGCAATGTGCAGACCAAGTGGTGAAACAACATTATTTACTACCGCTGGAATCCAACGAATAGAAAGCCTACTCAGAGGTGGCCAAGAGTTTGAAAAAGTATCTTATGTAGTCGCCCAGCCCGTCATTCGGAGCCAATTTATGGATAGGGCTCGTGATGGCACTTCCTCTTCGTTTGTCAACCTCTCGGTAATAGATATTAGAAGTACCCCGAAAGAATTTATCCTCCGTTGTGATGAATTAATCGACCTTGTCGTTAGTCATGGAGCCGGTCCTGAGGACCTTAGATTTACCATAGTTACAGATGAGGTTACTTGGGGTCAAAAAAAATTCCACAACATTTCCCTCACTCTCCATTATCATGAAGTTGAACTTGGGGAGTGCGTATATATTTATGACTACCCGCTAGATGGGCACGAAAGAATTTCAATTATCGATTTAGGCTTTAGTACCGAAAGACTCCAGTGGGGAATTAGGCCGAACAGAAACTATTTTCCAGATTTCGATTTGATATACGAATCTTTAAGCAATGTCGACAGCAGCTCCGTCACAGCAATCATAGATGCCGTTAGAAGCATGGTTTTAATCGCCGGCGAAGGAATAGTACCCTCAAATAACAATCATGGTTACCGTTTGCGACAATTTTCCAAACGATATATCGCAAGAACGTTAGGAGTACATATAAATGATAAAGAGTTGGTCCGTATTGCCTACGAAGCATGGCAAAGAACGGGACACCAATTTAGTGCTAGTCTTGAAGAAACTGAAGCCATTATTACCAGAGAAAACCAGAGAAATTTCAATGCCGCCTTTCTTGCCAAAGTAACCTCAAGTGGCCTAGGCAAAATCTACGTGGATATAAATCAAAGTACCGACAGCTTCTTAAAACAAGTCAGATTCAGCATCCCAGAAGAAAAAATTAAAAACATATTAAACCAAATGATATGAAAGGACACATATTTCTTTCGGGCGGCGGTGACCGTGAAGACACCGTGGTTCTTGATAAAAAGTTTTTTAATTTGCTTCCAAGCGGCTCAAAAATCTTGTACATTCCAATAGCACTGAACAGAGATGCAATAGGTTTTGCCGCCTGTCACGATTGGTTTTCAGGATGTATTTCCATGCATTCAGGAAATAAAGATATTGATTTTAGGATGATTCTTGAAGACGAGGATGTTCCTGAGTTGGCTGATTTCAACGCTATTTATATTGGTGGAGGAAATACATTCAAACTATTGAACTACATTAAAGAAAAAAAGCTGGATAAAAGGCTCGTGAAATATTTAAAAAATGGCGGTATCCTTTATGGTGGCAGTGCCGGAGCGATAATATTGGGCGAGAATATTAACACCGTTAAGGAAGAAAACGATAGCAACTACGAATATTCAAGAGGCCTTAACTTGGTTGGAGGACTATCTCTGATATGCCATTACGAGCCCAACCTTAATGAGAAAATAATGGCATCCGTAAATGAGATTTCAACACCTATTATTGCGATGCCCGAAGATTCCGGGATAGCCATTCACCCAGATTCTATTGAAGTAGTTGGCAATGCTCTAATTTTTGACCCAGAAAGAAAGAAACTACTAAAAAGCTACCTTCAAAAACGATTATGGTCAGGAAAATAAGACTAATCGTCTGCGACTATGATAACCCCAAGGGATATACATTTCCAAGTTTCGGATTCGGAAGTTCTGAAAAAAGACTCTGGCATTTTGCCAAAACGGCCTCAGAGCTCGAAGGTGTTGAAGTGATTATCACGGGTCCACTTTGGCTACGGGAATATGTCCCGAAAGCAAGATATTTCCCCAAAAGACTTAATATTGAAACGTACCAAGAATTTTTGGATGAATACGGCAAATGCGATTTCCTTTTTGCTGGCCATGAGTATTTTGATAAAGATGAATGGGTGAAACCATTTGAAAAGTGCGCCAATGTGTTGCTGAGCTACCAACTGCATCCGTACCAATATTTAAAACCAAGTTTTAACGGAAAAGACAAAATTCTATTCTGCTACTCAGACCAGATGATGAAAGACTACAAGGAACAAAAACCGGTAAAAGCATTATTGTTTCATAGTGGGGTCGATGAGGAACCATATTTTGTTGAAAAACACGAAAATTATTTGCTTTGGATGGGTCGGTTGGATAGAGATAAAGCCCCGCATTATGCTGTAGAAGCAGCAAAAATATTAGGCATGCCGCTATATATTCTTGGTAAAACCGTTTATCAGCCTGAATATTATGAAGCAAATAAAGAAACGTTTTCAGGGAAAGATATTCACCTGATGGGTGTCAGGTTCGGTGTAGAAAAAATGGAAATATTGACCAAAGCGGCCTGCTTCGTGTATACAATAGACAAAAGTTACTCAGAAGCGGGTGCGGGAGTGCTTGGAGAGGCGCTTTCATGCGGCATTCCCATTGCTGGAATATCGTGGACGGGCAATGACGCTGTTTGCGAGGCCGTGAGTAGTGATTTGGGAAAGATAGCGGATGTTCACTCGCTGAAAGAAGGAGAAATCGCGCAGGCGCTTGCTGACGCAGTTCGATATTGTCTAACGCTCAACAGGAAAAAAATCTATGAAATTGGTTCAGAAAAATACAATCCGCATAAGTTGGTAAGACAATTACTGGATACAGCACTTGACCTTAATCGAAATAATCGATGAAACTTTTATATTTAACTTTTTCTCCACTGGATAATCCTTCAGGTCATCTTGCCAGACTGGTCTATGAACTTCAGCCGATGTCAACATTAAACAAAATTACTATTGTGTGCCTAAGAAAAGGTGTCGATTCCGGAGAAACAAAGAACAAATACCCAAATATTTCATTTCTTAACATAGATACTGTTTTTGATGGATGGGAAATAACAAACCTAAGGGAAGTTATGGTCAAAATATCAAATATTGTAAAAGATTTTTCGCCCGACCTGACTATTTTACAAATGGAAGTTTGGGAATTATTGCGGGAGTTAAGAATTGCACTTAAGGGTTTAACTGTATTTGCGGCAGGACTCCATGCGATGCCGTTTCTTGTCTCCCCGCTAAAACCGAGTGGAGATTTTGAAAAAGATGTAATCGATTATTTATCAAGTGGTCTGGAGGATTACAAAAGAAATTATATTTCACGGCACTACGCGGAAGCTAAAGAAGTTTTTTATGATACTGCAATAATCGCGCAATACCCGACAGTCGAGTATTTAGTTAAAGCGTATTTCCCAATGGCTCATGTTTGGACGTTGACTCCCTCAATACTCGCTGAAGCACCTCCAATATTAACTAGAAAAAGTCTTGTATATGACTTCGTTTATATGGCCAGGATGGAAAGAGGAAAGGGGGTAGAATACTTGGACTTAATCTTAAAAAAAATCGCCCACCTTCTTGGTAGAAAAATTAAGGTAGCCGTAATGGGGAAATGTGACGATAATTTTTCTAAACAAGCACTGGCCGAACTACTTGAAAAGTCTAAGGAAAATATTTGGTATGAAATGGAATTCTCTGGCTGGGCAGATTCGGAAAAGAAAATTGAGATTTTATCTAAAAGCCGAGTTTTCCTCTACCCATCCCATTACGATACTCTCGCCACAGTAGTCCACGAGGCCTTAGCAGTAGGTCTGCCATGTGTGCTGTGGGACGTTTTATTCAGTCAATTAAATTACTCTTCAAACAGGGCAGTCTTACGTGCTCCTTTATTGGATTTTGATAGTTTTGCCGGCCTTGCCATTAGGGCGTATAACGATTATTCTTCACTTGGGACTGCCGCGTTAAAATATGTGCAAAATTCAAAAACACCGCAGGAGATTGCAGAGCTAGATACCAAATTATATGCATCTATAGTTGCAGATGAACATGAAAGACATACGGGGAGAATTTGACAAT
>JACAEP010000077.1 GCA_013388795.1 Chloroflexota bacterium
AATCGTAAATCGTAAATCGTAAATCGTAAATCGTAAATCGTAAATCGTAAATCGTAAATCGTAAATCAAATGTCCCGATTCCTTCGCCGTTATCAATATCATTTTCTACTTTCCATCTTTGTCACGCTTATCTTTTCATGTGTATTTAGGTTTATTTACTACGTCCCTGCGCGCGCTTCGTTGTTATATGGTCCGCCTGCCGGGCATCTTTCCATCTCTGATCGTATTGAGTATTCCACCCGCCTGCTTTCTCATGGCAATGTGCTTACCACGCCGCAAGACATAAACGGGTCTGAACAACTTTTCCGCGTTGAACCAGGCGAATCGGTTGCATCCATTGCAGAGCGTCTCCAAAGCGTTGGCATCATCTCCGATGCGCAAGCCTTCTTCGATTATGCTGTTTACACCGGCATCGACCTCACCATTCAATCCGGCGACTTCACCCTCAGCCCGGCACAATCTATCATTGACATTGCCCAAGCGCTGCAAAAATTTGCCCCCACCGATGCGACTCTCGTCATCTTACCCGGCTGGCGCATGGAAGAGATTGCCGCTTCACTCCCAACCTCGGGCTTGTCCATTGACCCCGATGCCTTTCTCGCCGCTGCAGGCGCTCCGCCGCAAGTCCTTGCCTTTGCCTCTCCAATTTCAATGGAAGGCTTCTTTTTCCCCGATACCTATACCCTTCCGCGCGAAACCACCCTCGACCAATTGTTGGATGTGATCGGGCGCAACTTCACCGCCAAACTCACAACAGACATCCAAAATGGATTTGCTGCTCAAAACTTAAGCATCTATCAAGCCGTGACGCTTGCCTCCATCGTTGAGCGCGAAGCCATTCACAACGAAGAAGCCTCGCTGATCGCATCTGTCTATCTCAACCGCATCGCCATTGGGATGAAACTAGACGCTGACCCTACTATTCAATACGCGCTTGGCTACCAGTTTGATACCGGCTCCTGGTGGAAGAGCCCGCTCGCATTAACGGACTTGGAAGTCATCTCGCCGTATAACACCTATTTGAATAATGGCTTGCCGCCCACGCCCATATCCAACCCTAGCATCGAAGCGTTGATGGCAGTTGCGTACCCGCAGCCTTCACCTTATTATTTCTTCCGCGCCGCCTGCGATGGTTCCGGCTATCACGTTTTTGTCGAGACGTTCGAAGAGCAAATTGCGAATGCCTGCCCATAGCGCTGGCGCTAACAATTCAGGGGGCAGAGTTTCGAAAACCATTCCAAACTTCCAGCCCAGGTTTGGGCGTCCCATCGAATTCACGCAAGCCAATATAAGCAAAATTAGCAAGCATTTGAGCATCTTCTGGATTGCGACCTTGTGATTCCATTTCTTTGGCATATGAGTCTATGTTGAAGTCGTTTAGCAGCGTGTTTACCCAAAATACCATGCGCGAACCCAACTGCTCATGAATGGCATTTAGGTACGCAACCTGATCTTCGGGTGAGTGCGTGAATTCGGCGAAAGCTTGAGTGGAGAATCCGCCTTCTGCAAAGGCGACCGGTTTCGAGGTCCGTTCGAGAAGCGGGCTGTAGTAATCGGCGGGGATGTCTGCGCCGCTTTGGAAAACGAAGTACGGGTACGATGAGATCGCCCACACATCCAGATTTGGCTCAAATGCTTCGACCTGCTCCCAGTTTGGCAAGAACCGTTGACGATCGCCCTCCTCTGGCTGCGGGAACATGTTGTTCAAATCATCCCATTGAAAGGTGACGAAGATTTGCGTTTCGGGCGCTTCGTCTTTTACCAAGGCGTAGATCTCGTTATATAAGCTGATGAAGTTTTGCGCATCATTTGGGTGAGCATCCATATAGGTGTTGATCTCAGAGGCAAGGCCAAGATAATGCGGCTGGAAGTTTCTCACCACCCACAAGGCATAATTCTTAAACGCCGTGCGTACGTTTGGGTTGGCGAAGTTTGCCTCCCAATGGGCAGGCAGCCCATCAAACTTGCGGCGGTTGAGCCCATTGAGCGCGTCGAGCACGAAAATGGTGTCCAGGTTGTTTTGCCTTGCCAATGTGATTTGATTGATGATGTCAGTCCGTTTTTGCGATTCGCCATCCACACCAAGCAAGAAACTTTCCCAATCTACATTTTGTTGAACAAGAACGAAATCACCGTGGGTCGCCATGTCTTTAAATAATTGGAAGACGCTTTCGAAGGTAATCTCAGGTGGAGATGGATAAAAACCATACGCTGTGCTGGTGGAATCAAAGACGGATTCTTCCAATGGCGGCGGGGGAGTGGGCGCTGGGGTATTACTTCCACATGCCACGGAGACAAACAAAATAAGGAGTGGAAAAATTATGATTCTTCGCATGAGTACCTTTACACGTACTACAGGACCCGCGACGAAGAAGTTGCAAAGGGGAACTAGGTTTGCTTGTGCGAGAGATAGTATCCCAGCCCTGCCATACAGACACCTATGAATGTCAATGCGATCCCTTGCAAGACGACCGGGGTAAGCAATGCTTGCGCCATTGCAGCAGTGAACTCTTTTGTAAAGTCTAACAAGAAGGTGGGCAGGTAGTCGGGTAATTGGCTGGCAAGGGCGCTTTCGATCACAATGCTGAAAATGGGTGCGCCGAGGATTCCGATCACAAAGGCAATGAAACCTGTAATTGCAAGTGAAATGCCCCACCAATTGAGCCAGTCACGCCCCGAGCGCACAGCGAAGACCGTCAGGGCTAGTAAGCATGCGATGGGCAGAAGCAGGCTCAGGCGCATGAAGAGGCGCAGGGTTTGAATTTGTTCGCGCGGGTCGCTTTGCGGCGGCGCGGTAACGAGGGTCAACCGGTCAGGGACGATGGCAGCGGCGGCTTGCATCTGTCCTTGAATGATTGGCATCAGCATGGGCAGCATATCCTCGGGCGGGTTGCATAATTGGATCTGATCGCCAGACAACATGCCGAACATGATCATGGCCGCCTGGTCAATCGTGCATGCAGGCAGGGATTGGATCAGGACAAGCGCGGCTTGGGCGCCGGTTTCGCCCAGCATGCTGGTTTTTACCGGGCTAAGATCAACCTCAATTGAGTTGCTTTCGAGGTTGAGATAAGCAAAGGTTGAGTGGAGCACGTCATCGCCGATGGGCTTCAACACATTGGGCGGGAGCAGGGTGCGAAAGAAACCCTCCCAGGTTTCCTGCGTTAAGCCTTGCATCCCAAGTAGCTGCTGGGTTGGGTCTGTGCCCGATACAATGGATTGTGCCAAGAGGCTGGGAATCTTGTTGTAAAAATCCTCGCGGGCAAAGGCTTGCTGATAGGTCTCTGCAGCGAAAGCGTGGCGGTCAAAATTAAAAAGCAGTAAAGCCATCACGGCAGTGATGACGAATAGAATGGCGAAGATTGTGGCAATTATATTTTTAAAGGTTTTCATGAGTTTGTGCGCGTGACAGTCACTTTTAAGATGGCGGTCGCTTGGTAACTATGCGGTCAAGATCTCAATGTAATCTTGCGTAACGGTTTCAGCATTGCCGACTCCGAGAATGTCGAGCAACTCGCGCACGAGGTCGGCTTTGAGATCGGCGTCTTTGCGGCTCCAGGTGCGGCTCTTGATCTCAAGGAAGTTGCCCATGGCGGGTTCTTTCACTTCATCGAGGTTGATGAAGAACTCGGTGTTCTTGTATTTGATATGCCAGCGCTGGCGGTCTTTTTCCACGGAGATCTCGGTCGTTGGTTTGAAGTATTCGCGATAAAACCGCAGCGATTGTGTGGCAGGCGCAAGGAAGCGGCTGCGCGAGAGCAGTACCTCTCCCATTTCATCTTCGCGCTTCACGCCGAGCAGGGTCAGGCGCGCGCGTACATTTTCCACATCGCCTTTTTCATTGACCAGATCGTCCTCGCGGAAGCGCAAGCGTCCCTGGGATGGATCGTCGAACAGGAAGTATTCATCATATTGGCGGTAATGTTTATATGCGTTGATCTCGATCTCTTCACGCTTCAGATTCTTAACAATGAGGCTGGGGTCTTCAACCTTGACCTTGACCTGCACCTCGAACGATTCCTCTTCCATCGAGCCGCCCAGCGCGATCAGTTTCGAAAGAACGGACTGTTCACGTTCGGTCAGGAAGGCGTCGATCTTGATGGCAAGTTCGCGGGCTTGGGCGATGAGTTCTTTTTCATTGAGCGTGAGTAGTTGATGCTCGCGCATCAGCCATTTACCGTTAACCATCACATCGGTCACATCGGTCGATTTGGAGGCGTACACCAACTGGGCATACGCGTTCATCGGGTCGCGTTTGAAACGCGGTGTGTTGTGCAGGGGATTGGTATCCACCAGGATCAGGTCGGCGCGTTTACCAACTTCCAGCGAGCCGGTGATGTGACCGAGATGCAATGCCTGTGCGCCGAGGCGCGTCGCCATTGCCAGCGCGGTGGCAGCGGGGAGAACGGTCGGGTCGTTGGATGCGGCTTTGGCGACGAAAGAGGCGAGGCGCACCTCCTCGAACATGTCGAGGTCATTGTTCGAGGCGGGACCATCTGTGCCGATGCCGACATT
>JACAEP010000078.1 GCA_013388795.1 Chloroflexota bacterium
CGTGGAGGCTGTCAACGCAGATTTGCGGCATTACTTGAAACGACTAGCACGCAAATCCCGCTGTTTCTCCCGTCGTTTGGACGCTTTGCTCAAAAACCGACAACTTTTCACCTATTGTTTCAACCAACGTCAGTTGATGAAACAGAAATATCCTAACTACAAATTGCCGCTTATTGATTTCCTTTATCCTCTATGATGGACACTCCCTTTTTTTGTTCTCATCCGCCAGGGGTTGGGGTGACTTCTTCCCGGGAAGGTTCTGTCGATTCTGTTTTTTGTTCAGGTTCCTGTGCGGCGGGTTCTTCGTAGCTGTCGTACTCATACGAGCTGCCATACCCTACGCCGCAAACCGCAACTTGTTCACTCGTCAAACAGGCGTCAAGACCGTTATCCCCGCCCAGCACGCCGAGCAAAGCGAGCAGGTCTTCGGGCGTCTCGGCCAGCACAGCCAGGGTGTTGCCTTTGGCGCCTGCGTTGAATAATAATAGTCCATTCCCTGCGCGGCGAATGTCGCCAAACTCAACCGTGCTGATCAAATTGAACTCAATGTCCACATCTGCTTTTTTTAAGTAGGTGTTGAATTCGTCTGTCGAGTCGAGCAAGCCGATGATGATCACATCGCCGGAGGATGGAACATCTTCTACAAACTCGACCTTGTAGTTCAGGGCGCGCATCGTCGTTTGCAGGCTTCCTAATCCATTGACGAGAGTCGGATCCTTTTCCAACTCAGAGGAAACATAGACCTGCACGGTTTCTCCCGTAAACAAATACGGGAAGACATCCAGGCTGGCGGTCGTTTCCCCGGAGAGCGTAAAATCAGACAGGTTTTGGATGAGAATGGCATTGTCGGTGTATGTGCTGTAGGGCGCGGAAAGGAATGTGAAGTCGCCAAATGCTGCCACAGACCCGTCTTCGCTGAGAATGGCGCCGCCCGCAGTGGGGTCATGCGCGTCATCCTTGGACGAGAGCGTGTTTTCTGAGCCTTGCAGCAGAATCAACCCCGAATCTGACTCGACCGAACGCGCGCCATATAGCGCCACATCGTTCAAGCCAAAGGTCAACTCGCTTTTGCCGAATTGATCAAAGATTACATTGCGGAAGTTGCCTTCGTTCTTTTCCACATTGTAGAGATAATCATTGTTGACGGAAATATCCCACATCTTTAGCAGGGAATTGGCCGCATCGACATCCCCATACGGGATTGGATTGCCGGAAATCATATCAAAGCCGAGATAATAGCGTGTCGCATCGACGAAGACCAGCAGTTTGCCGCCGCGATCCGTGAAATCCTTGAGAGCCCGAGTTTCGTATACGCTATAAGTCAATGTGGGGGAAACGGTAATGTATGCGCTGGCGTACTTCAAACTGGTCTCCAGTTGCAGCGCATCACTGACGGTTTCTAAATTCCCGCCGCGGGCGCGAATGGCGGCCGCAAGCGAATCAATCTCGCTCAAATTGAATTGATTTCCGTGGGCGGCATCCAACAGAACTATGCCTCCTACTGGTTCGATGTCACTAGTCTGCGGCGTATTCACGGGGGCTTGCGGTCGTTCAAACGAGGCATAATCCGGTGTGGCAATCTCTGGTCGCTGCGGCGGGTCGCCGCGGTAGAACCATGCGGCGCGCGCAAGCGCCGGGAGGAGCAGGGCAAGGATCGCGATGATCAGGTATTGTCGTTTCATGTCATCCTCCTATTGTTTCACTGGCAGAGGCGGAATATACAGCATATAAATTCCCGCTTCGTTGGGGTAGGGCAGCGCCATGCCATCTGGGCTTTGATAAAAGAAGAAGAACCCGCTGTATACACTCACCCCGGCAGGACCTGCCAGGTCGAGCACCTTGTAATTGGCAACCTTTGCCAGATCGGCGGCTTTTTTCGCCCCGTCTGACTCTGTGCCGAATTCGTCGATGATACCGAGTTTGAGCGCATCCATCCCCGACCAGATCTGCCCGCTGAACGTGATCGAATCATCGGCTGTGAGTTTGTCTCCGCGCCCAAGTTTCACGGCTTCAAAAAAACCGCGCTTCATCATTTCCACCTGCCGCATGTCCGAATCGCGCGGCGCGCCCCACAGTTTATAAGGACCCGTCGTAATAATATCTTCCACAATGAATGGAGCGGGGGGCAGGTAGCCGATCACGCCAATGTTGCCCACCAACGAACCGGGCTTGGCATAGATGTAGTCGGTATTGACAGAGAGATAATATCCACCGCTGGCAGACATGGCATTGACCACTGTCACCACCGGTTTCTTTTCACGCAGACGGGTCAGTTCCATATAGATCGTTTCCGTGTCTACGACAGTCCCCCCAGGGCTGTCTATCACCAGCACCACTGCCTGCACTTCGGGATGATCGGCGGCATATTGGAGTTGTTTGATGGTGTTTTGGGCTGAATAGGAATAAATGGCGTCTTCGAGCCTTATCACGCCAATAATCGGCTGAGGGATCGCTGCCGCCAGCAAGAATCCCACGATTAATGGGATTACCAGCCAGAGCAGCGGGGTTCGAGTTTGTTCCCAACGGTCATCTGCTTCGCGCATGGTCGTCTCCTTGGTGAAAATGAAATTCCAGTCCAGCATATACGAGAAGGACGGCTTTGTCAACAAGGTTGTTTTAGAAAACAAACTAAAGTATATTTGGCGTTATCGGCTGTCTGAACAGTCCCATTTTATTTTCAGGAGGTATTTTCTCATGCCAACACCCATTAAAGGCGCCGCGCGCAGCGGCGCGGCAGTGACCAAATCTGGCGCTGTGTCCTATGTCAAATTCTCCGACAAACTGACCGCCTCAATTACTGATATTGCCAAAATCATCGAACAGCATAAAGAGATGATCGACTCCATCCAGGAAGTTGCCATCGAGTTGACTTCTTCCATCGGCTCGCTTCATGCGTTGACGGTCAAATATGCCCGCACTGCAAATCAGATTTTGGATGTGCTTCTCCCCATCCTTAAAAATCTGCCGGTTGTGCCGAAGAACGTCATGCAGCTGCTGGTCAACCTTGAAAGCCTCACCCAAAAGATCATCGATAACGAAACCGCCACCGCCAAAACCATTACCGATGTCAATTCCGGGCTGAAAACAGGCGACGCGAACAAGCTGAAGGCGCATGCTGGTCAATTGAAGGAAGTGACCCGCGCCATCACCTCCATCATTCCCAAAGCCTGATCCGCTTCGTTCTGGTCTCCTGCGCGTTTTTAAGCTTGTCAGGGCTTTTCACGAAATTCTCGTTGACAAGTCCCAGACTCTGCATGTATAATATCGTCCGCTTCCACCCCGGAGGTACGTTTCCGGGGTAGTTGTTTGTTATCAACCCAGCTTCCCCAGAAGCAGGCGAAGGGTGCAAGAGCCCCGCAGACTTTCTCGGCGAAGTGAATGACTGGAGAAAATAGAAAATGAAGTTTGCAATCGTCGAAAGCGGCGGCAAGCAATATCGTGCCGTCGAAGGCGCCACAATTGATGTGGACCGCCTTGCCCATGACGTGGGCAAAAGTTTTGATTTTGAGCGCGTTCTGCTCATGGCTGATGGGGATGCAGTGTCGGTTGGTACTCCCACGGTTGGCGGTATTGTCGTTTCTGCTACTGTGGTGGACCATGTGAAGGGGCCCAAGGTTCTCTCCTTTAAGTATCGCCCGAAGAAACGTATCCGCGTCCGTGGCGGCAACCGCGCTCACTACACCCGTTTGATGATCGATTTTATCGGCAAGCCGGGTGATAAGCCCGCCAAGGCTGAGGCGAAACCGAAGGCTAAGGCAGAGAAACCCGCTAAGGCTGAGAGGGAAGCGGCTGCGAAGCCTTCCGCAGAAAAGAAAACTGCAGAGAAGAAACCCGCCGCCAAGAAATCCACTTCGACCAAGAAGACCGAGAAGAAATAAAGGCAGGTAGAAAATGGCTCATAAAGTAGGCGGCGGTTCAAGCCGCAACGGTAGAGACAGCAATTCCCAGCGTTTGGGCGTCAAGCGTTATGCTGGGCAGTTTGTGCTTTCTGGCAACGTGCTGGTACGCCAGCGCGGAACCCGCATCAAGCCGGGTTTGAATGTGATGGTTGGCAGGGATGATACCTTGTTTGCAACGGCCGATGGTGTGGTGATGTTCGATGTGTATCGTGGCAAGAAGCGTGTGAACATTGTGCCGGTTGAGGCGGTGAGCGAATGAAGGCTGATATCCATCCTACAGTGTACGATGCCAAGGTGACTTGCGCTTCCTGTGGCAACACCTGGGTCACCACCTCCACCAAGAAAGAATTGCGCGTGGATGTGTGCTCCAACTGCCATCCTTTCTACACCGGCGAGTCTGCCAAGATTCTCGATGTGGAAGGCCAGGTGGATCGCTTCTACAAGAAGCTGTCTGCCCGCCAGTCTTATGTGGAAGAGCAGAAAACCCGCGAAGAATCCACAAACGTCAACAACCGCTCCGTGGATGATCTGGGTCTTACTCCTCGCGCCACAGATGGTCTCAAGCGCGCCGGTGTTTTGAACATCGGTCAGCTGCTTGAAAAGTTTGCTGAAGGCGATACGGCTCTTCTCGCCATCAACGGCTTTGGTCAATCTGCTTTGACGGCTGCCAAGAAGAAGTTGCGCGCTTTAGATGTCGTGCTGCCGGAGCCGCCCAAGGTGGAGAAGACTGAGAAAGCCGAAAAGCCTGCTGAAGCCGCTGAGTAGTCGGCCCGCTTTTTATCAGGTAAACTAAACAGGCAGATGCAAAAGCGTCTGCCTGTTTTTATGAAAAACCCATTTTCCCCGTATGGGGCAGGAGAATTGCAATGAGGCACACCCACGGCTTGATCGAAGTTGTTTGCGGTTCGATGTTCAGCGGCAAGACGGATGAATTGATCCGACGATTAGTGCGCGCGACCATTGCCAGACAAAAGGTGCAGGTCTTCAAACCCGCCATTGACATCCGCTATGCGGTGGATAAGGTGGCTTCGCACACCGGCTCAACCTTCGATGCAATTCCTGTGGAGAACGCCAATGAAATTCTTGACAAAGTCGCTGCGGATACCACGGTGGTCGGGTTTGACGAAGCGCAATTCTTTGATGCAGAAATCGTTAATGTTGCCCAAACTCTTTCAGATCGCGGTGTGCGCGTGATTGTAGCAGGCTTGGATATGGATTTCCGCGGCGAGCCGTTCGGGTCCATGCCGGCACTGATGGCGAAGGCAGAATCCGTGCAGAAGCTGCATGCCATTTGCATGGTCTGCGGTGATGATGCGTCGCGGACTCAGCGTCTGGTGAATGGCATGCCCGCCCGTTATGATGAGCCGGTGGTGATTGTGGGAGCCTCAGAAATGTATGAAGCTCGTTGCCGTCTGCATCACGAAGTCCCGCGCTAGGTTGGGTTGCTGCTGTATAGTGAAGAAACCGATTTTGATGTACACTAATTCATGTCAGGAATTTCTTAATGCAAAACTACCAGGATGTCCTCGCCGAAGTCCTTATTGACGCCAACTCTTTACAGAAGCGTGTTGCCGAATTGGGCGGGCAGATTAGCGCTGATTACAACGGACAGGATTTGCTGCTCATCTGTATTTTGCGAGGCGCCGTCCCTTTCCTGGTGGATTTGAGCCGACACATTACCGTGCCTCACATGATGGACTTCATGGCAGTGTCCTCTTATGGCATTGGCAGGCGCGAATCAAGCGGGTCTGCCCGCGTTACGCTCGACTTGCAAATGGATATCCGTGATCATAACGTTTTGCTCGTTGAAGACATTGTGGATAGCGGCCATACCATTGCCGCAGTCTTGCAAATGCTTGGCACGCGCCAGCCCAAGTCGCTTAAGGTATGCGCTTTGCTCGACAAGCCCGAACGCCGCGAGGCGCATGTGCCGATCGATTACCTGGGCTTTTCCATTCCCAACAAGTTCGTCTATGGCTATGGGCTTGATCTGGATGAATACCATCGTAACTTGAATTTTGTGGGCGTTGTCGATCTCGATAAATACAAACCTGCTGAATAAGCGCCCGGTGCAGGGGGTATCTATGAAAGAACAAAACAACACCCATCTCAATTCACCGTATGCAGGGCGCTGGGTTGCCCTCGTGCGCGGGCGCGTCGTTGCCCAGGGCGGCACACCCGAGCAAGCCTTGCGGGCTTCGCGGTCCAGCCGATATAAAGAAAGACCAGAGATCCGTTTCATGTCTGTTCCTTTCAACTTCTCTCCCTTATTGAAAAAAATAATTAATGTGCTTCCTGCCAACACGGAAGTTTATTTGGTTGGCGGGGCAGTGCGGGACCTATTGACCAACCGCCCCTCCCCAGACCTTGATTTTGCCGTGCCTTCGAATGGCATTTCCACCGCTCGAGCCGTTGCCAACGCCCTCCAAGCGGACTTTATGACGCTCGACAGCGAACGTGACGCCGGACGTGTCATCATGATCGAAGACGGGATTTATACCTACCTCGATTTTGCCGCCTATCGCGGCGCGACTCTCGAAGACGACCTGCGTGACCGCGACTTTACCATCAATGCCCTGGCGCTCAATGTACGCGATACCACCATCATCGACCCATTGAATGGCGCAGCGGATATTCGCGCAAAAGTGATCCGCGCCTGCTCACCCGATTCGTTATCGAATGACCCGGTCCGCATCTTACGGGCAGTGCGTCAGGCGGCGGCTTTTGGCTTCACCATCGATTCATTCACCCGCGAGCTGATGAAACAAGCGGCGAATCAGATCAACAACGTCTCCATCGAACGTGTACGCGACGAAGTCTTCAAAATACTTGGTGGGCCCAAGCCCAGTGCCTCCATCCGCGCATTAGACATGCTTGGCGTTTTGCGGCATCTCATGCCTGAATTGCTGAAGATGAAAGGTGTGGCTCAATCCAACCCGCACATTCATGAAGTATGGACGCACACTCTTGCTGTTGTGGATCAACTCGATAATCTATTAACCTCTTCTCTGCGGTTGGATTTTGACCCTGAAAAAACCAGCGACATGTTCATGGGCTTGGTCAGTTTGAAGATCGGGCGTTACCGCGAACAGATTGCGCGGCATTTTGCTAGTCCACTCAACCCGAGTCGTTCGCATCGCTCGCTGTTATTCTTTGCCGCTTTGTATCATGATGTCTGTAAGCCTGATACAAAAACCATCGATGAAACCGGGCGCATTCGCTTTTTTGACCATGATATCAAAGGAGCAGAAATTGCTGCCGAGCGTGCCCGCGCCTTCAATCTTAGCAACGGCGAAGTGGAACGCTTGCATACCATCGTCCGCCATCACATGCGCTTTCATTTCTTTGCGGATCGGTTGGAAAGAGAAGGGCAGCCGCCTTCTCGTAAAGCGGTCTATCGTTTCTTTCGCGATAGCGGTGCAGCAGGCGTGGACTTGATCCTGCTTGCTCTTGCCGATTTGCGCGGCACAAAAGGCAACGAACTGACCCAAGTCACTTGGACTGCTTATCTCGATATTGCCCGCCTCCTGCTCGAAAATTACTGGGAACGCCCTGAAGAAATCGTCAACCCGCCGAGGTTGATAAATGGAAATGAATTAATGCAGGAATTAGATCTCAAGCCTGGGAAGACAGTGGGAGAGTTGCTTGAATTGATCCGCGAAAATCAGGCCGCGGGCAAGATCACAGACAGAGAACAAGCCCTGGCCTTTGCCCGTGAGGAACTTGCGAAGGGAAGCAGCCAGTCATGAGCCGCGAGTTTTTATCTTTGCAACTCAAATCTAGAAGATGCCGAAGCGCAGGAGCAGGAAAACATGAACAAAATTAAGCTTAATCGACTCGAACTGGCATACGAACGCCGCGGCAAAGGAATACCGTTGGCGCTTATCCATGGCTATCCTTTCGATCACTCCATTTGGAACGAGGTTGCGGCTGAGCTTGAAAACGATTTCGATCTCATTATTCCAGATGTGCGCGGTTTCGGCGAATCGACCACCATGGACTCGCCTTACTCCATCTCCGACATTGCCAGCGATCTGGCCGCGCTGCTGGACTCGCTCGGAGTGGAGCAAACAGCCTTGGCCGGTCACTCCATGGGGGGCTATATTGCTCTCGCGTTTGCCAAAGCCTTCTCGAACCGTGTGACGAGTTTAGCTTTGGTCTCATCACAGACGGCAGCCGATAGCCCTGAACGTAAAGACGATAGATACAAGACTGCCTCCGCTGTGTCTCAAAAAGGCGTTCAAATCGTCGCCGATGCGATGACAGATAAATTTTCACCCAAATCGAATGTGCGCGATGTTGTTCGTCTCTTGATTGCCCGGCAAAGTGTGGCAGGTGTGGCTGGCGCGCTCAGAGCGATGGCAGACCGCGAAGACCTGACTTCATTTATCGCCGCATTCACTCCTCCACTTGTGTTAATTCATGGCGACGCTGACGAGCTAATTCCAATTGATAAGGCGCGCGAGATAAAGTCCCTTGTGCCATCCGCGCATTTGGTGGAATTGCGCGGGGTAGGTCACATGCCGATGATGGAAATGCCGGTAGAAACAGCGTCTGCTTTGAAACGGCTTAAGTGAAACAGAAACACCCCCAGTTAACCGGGAAGAGCGTTTCTGTTTTGTAAGACTAGTTTTCAGTTAAGAAGGAAGTGCTTGATTAGTCTGGGTGAATGTTGTTTTTTTTAATCTGGACATATCCAATGCGCCTGTGTTGCGTCGTATCAGTTTCTTGATATTCGCAACCAGTACGCCGCTGGGTACGGGTTTGACGAGGAAATCGTCTGCGCCAACATCCAATACGCTGGCAACCATGCGTGGATCATTGATAGCAGAAAGGATCAAGATGGGAACGGCGCTGGTTTTCCTGATCTCCTTGCAAACTTGCCAGCCGTCAAGGTCGGGCATCATCAGGTCGAGCAGGATGACGTTGGGGTTGGTTTCGCGCGCAAGTTTGATGCCCTCCGCGCCGATGTTGGTGGTGATCACTTCAAACCCGAACGTTCTTAAGAGCATGCCCATTAATTCTGTGATTGCGGTGTCATCATCAATAACAAGGATTTTTGCATTCGTGGTCATAGTTTTTCCTGCGCTCATTATCCCTGATTTAGACATGAATAGACTTTGCAATATATTTACAGGTTCTTTTCAGCAAATCTTCCTGAATTCCCTGATTGAAATCCGCTTTGTGTATGATATTTGTCAGGTGCAAATTGGAGTGTTTTTGGTACAATATTTCACAATTGGTTTTGATTTGAGCAATCTTTATCCTATCAGGAGGCTGTAATGTCTAAATGGGTGTACCTTTATAACGAAGTCAAGGAAGTAGAAAAAAGAGTCAATGGTTCATGGGATGGCGTGAAGGCCATCGTGGGCGGCAAGGGCGCCGGGCTGATGGATATGACCCGCGCAAATGTCCCCGTTCCGCCTTTTTTTACTGTAACAACAGAAGCCTGCAATGCCTATCAAAAAGCAGGTAAATTTCCCAAGGGTTTATGGGAACAGGAATTGAAAGCGCTCAAAGAGATCGAGCGCAAGACCGGCAAGAAGTTCGGCGACCCGAGGAATCCGCTTTTGGTCTCATGCCGCTCTGGCGCCAAGTTCTCCATGCCCGGCATGATGAATACCATCCTCAACATCGGTTTAACGGATGTGGTGGCGGAAGGCATGATCAAAGCGACAGGTAATCCGCGCTTTGTGTGGGACTCGTACCGCCGCGTGGTGGAAATGTTTGGAACCGTGGTGATGGATATTGAAGATGAAGCATTCGAACATCCTCTCGCTGAGTACAAAGCCAAGAAGGGTTATAAACTGGATATTGAAATGAGGGCGGAAGACTGGAAGGAAGTAGTGGGGTTGTATAAGTATGCATACAAACGAGCCTGCGGACAGGAATTCCCACAAGACCCATACAAACAACTTGAATTGGCGACCGAAGCGGTCTTTAAATCCTGGAACGGCAAACGCGCTGTGGCGTACCGCCGCAAGGAAGGTATCTCTGATTCGCTCGGCACTGCCGTCAATATTTGTACGATGGTTTTCGGCAACATGGGCGATGACTCTGCCACCGGCGTAGCCTTTACCCGCAACCCATCCACCGGCGAAAAGAAAATGATGGGTGAGTACCTGCTCAACGCGCAGGGCGAAGATGTGGTGGCGGGCATCCGCAATGCCGACCCGGTTGAGAACCTCAAGAAATACATGCCCACGGCATACAAAGAATTTATGGAAATCACCGCCCGCCTTGAAAAGCATTACACCGATATGCAGGACGTCGAATTCACCATCGAACGCGGCAAGTTATGGATGCTGCAAACCCGCGTGGGCAAGCGCACCGCCAAAGCCGCTGTGAAGATCGCAGTGGATATGGCGAACGAAGGCTTGATCACCCGCGAGCAGGCGGTTCAGCGCGTCACCTCTGAACAGGTGGATGCGCTGCTTCACCCACAATTCAATGATGAAGCCATGAACAAAGCCGAAAAAGATGGCAAGTTCCTTGCCAAGGGTGTCAACGCCTCTCCCGGCGCGGCAGTCGGGCAGATCTATTTCGATGCTGATAAAGCCGAAGAATTTGCAAAAGGACACGGACAGGACACCATCATGGTGCGCCCATTCACCAAGCCAGATGACGTTCACGGCATGATCGCCGCCAAAGGTGTGCTGACGAGCGAAGGCGGCGCAACCTCCCATGCCGCAGTAGTGGCGCGTCAGTTTGGCATCCCTTGTGTGGTAGGCGCGTCTGCCATCAAGATCAATCTTGAAACCCGCACCATGACCGTGGGCGAGATGACCCTCAATGAAGGCGATTGGATCTCTGTGGATGGCACCACAGGAAAAGTATTCGCCGGTCAGATCCCCACTTCTGAACCTTCTCTCGAAGAGCAGAAAGAATTGATGACCCTGCTTAGGTGGGCAGATGATATTTGCGCCCGCAAGGATGTTCGCCCAGAAGTGGCTCCCGGCTACCCGACTCGTGGTTTGCAGGTCTGGGCAAATGCTGATTACCCCAAAGATGCCCGGCGCGCCCGCTCGTATGGCGCCGTCGGTATTGGTCTGTGCCGTACCGAGCACATGTTCTTTGAACCCGAACGCCTGCCCATTGTTCAACGCATGATTCTGGCTGAAACCAGCGAAGCCCGCACGGCGGCGCTCAACCTGCTCCTGCCGCATCAGCGCAAGGATTTTGACGGCCTCTTTGAAGCCATGGATGGCTACCCTGTCATTATCCGCCTGATCGACCCGCCCTTGCATGAGTTCATGCCCGACGAAGAAAAACTTCTCGAAGAAGTGATTACCATGCGGGTCAAGGGCGAACGCGAAGGACTGGAAGAAAAAGAAAAACTGCTGACCGCCATCAAGGGCATGCGCGAGTCCAACCCGATGATGGGTCTGCGCGGTGTGCGCTTGAGCATTTCGATGCCGGAGATTGTGGAAATGCAGGTCCGCGCCATCTTTGAAGCCGCCGCCGATTGTGCGTTGCGCGGCATTAAAGTCAAGCCCGAAATCATGATCCCTCTTACCGGTACGGTAAAAGAATTGGACTGGATCCAGCCGCGCCTTGAACGCATCGCCAAGTCGGTCATGAGCGAGAAGAAAATCAAATTCTCCTACAAGTTTGGCACGATGATCGAAATTCCGCGCGCTGCTGTAACTGCCGGGAATATCGCTCACCAGGCGCAGTTCTTCTCCTTCGGCACTAACGACCTCACACAGATGACCTTCGGTTATTCGCGCGATGATGCCGAGCGCAACTTCCTTGTCACCTACGTGCAAGAAGGC
>JACAEP010000349.1 GCA_013388795.1 Chloroflexota bacterium
CCGTTGCGCAGCGCTCAACCAAATGTCCCATCTGGGCATGCCTCAAGCTTGCAAGGTTGCCTAACTGCTCGTACCCAATGGACAGATCACACCTATTTTTTGATTTATGCACCAAAGCCCTGTGATGCAAGAAATTCTGTGTAGGGGTTATATTTCCTATCAACCTCTGTCCATGCCATTTTGGGAGCAATATAGCTTATTGCCAAAGGCTTTGTCAAAATAACGATTACCGACAACAATAGGAATGGCAATATTATGTTAACGCCGGCCCAACGCGTTATATCTTCGGCCTCTTGTAAATAGTCTCTATAGGTTTCTTCTAAGCTTGCTATCTTTTGGGGACGGTTCGCGCCTCTTGCATTTTCTTCTGGATACCCATTGGGAACACGCGTAACGGATTTTTTGGCGCGATCTTCTTTAGGCAAACGGGGAGTAAACGCTTTTTGTCTAATAACTGCCCCACAGCTCGGACAAGTACCGTCTGACTTTGGCAGGACTCGCATTTTGCATTTAGGACAAGTAGTAATGTTCATGAGATACGACCTCCCATGGCGTTCACAACTTTCTACACACAACTTGCCGCCCAACGGCTTGCGTTACCTGCGTTTGGGCGGGCGTGGATTCGGCTGGGGAGCAGGAAAAACCCGAAGCCAGAAAAATGCCTGTAAGTCGGGACGAATCCCACCAGTCGGCTGCACGCTTTGTTGGCTTGCCTTTATGTATTACGAGGCTCTTTGATGCCCCAAGTATAACTTTTTTCTCTCCTGCCAAGCTTTACCCAAAAAATTGCACCTTTGGCAAGTTGAAACTCATAATTCCAAGATTCGTTGATAGATGGGCGAGGGTTAATGTTTGCTGGAAGATATTTTTGGAAATTCTCATTTAATTTCCAGTGCGGCTCTGGTTTAGATACTTTAGACCATCCAAGCCCTACATCGGATAATTGCCAAAAATTGCCATCGTCTGTTTCAAATATCTGCGTTATTAAACCGCCAGTAACTTCAACATCCCAAACTTTCACAACGCGCTCTTGCTTTTTTAGCGTTCTTTGAGCGATTAGCGGTTCATCTTGCTCACCTTGAAGTAGCCTTGCGTAGATTTCTTGCAACATTTCATCGGTAATTCCAAACTTCTGACGAATAGGTTGAAAGAAACTTGTGATTGTTTTGTCCAAGCCATCAAAAAAATCGGTAAATTCGATTAATTCATTCTGAAGTTGTAAAAGCCCTTGTTTTTCAAACATCAGATGATTTTTTTCAAGCCAAAAATGATGAGCCAAAAAATTGCGTTTTGATAGAGCTAAATCCAATTGCTCTTGAATTTCGGCAGGAAAGAAATGTTTTGATTCTTTTATTACTTGTCCAAGTGTAAGCGAATAAGCATATGTAAGTTTTTCATCTATTCGGGGACGAGTAACGCTTTCAGGCTTATCGAAGGTTGCCAAAGCATAAATATTGCACAAACCACGATGTAAAACTTCGCTCTCGTAATATGCTGTGCCAAACCGAGCAAACATTTCCTTGATAAGTTCTGATTGTTCATCCATTAAATAGCTCATTTATGCAAGGGGCAAGCCAACGGTTTGCGTTACCTGCCGCCGTAATACGCAAGGCGATAACCCAAACCAACAAGATATTTTGCAAGGCTAAAAATTGCGCGCGCCCGTAGGCGGTCAGGTGCACGCTGTGTTAGGTGGCGGTCATCGTACCCAATGCCATCTTTTATCCCATAACTGCCATTTGCATAAATCAAATTTAGATCAGCCACAATTTCCTTCATTGTTTCGCCATCTACAAATTTGTAGCCCAGCAAATCTATCTCTTTGTAATCATCACATTCATCATAAGAACCGGTGTCAGGAATTAGGCGAAAAGAATCTCCTAGATTCTCAAACATATAATTGACAAATGCGAAATGAACCGCTTTATTGAATCTAATTGGGCCAGCCTTGACGTGATAATCAAGGTGCACACTTTCTTTTTTTGTATCATTTACGAGCGAGTAATACGTTCCCATATGAGCCACCTAACGGTTTGCGTTAGCCGCTGGTGGGCGGGCGTGGATTCGGCTTGAGAGCAGGAAAAGCCCGAAGCCAGAAAAATGCTTGAAAACGGCGCAGAATCCCACCAGTCGGCTGCACGCTTTGTTGGCACGCTCTTTGTTGCAAGGTGCTTTTTTGCTTTAATGGCATTACAAATCAAAAATAAGCCAATTTAAAATCCTTCATTGTTAGTTATCTGAACTGTGATAATAAATCGAGCAACTCCCTGATAACGCTAGGTATGCTTATAAGAAGACCAAGTGCGCCTAGTTCTTTGCCATGCGCATATAAGTTTAAGAACCAAGAAATAGCTCGCTCAATTAAACTAAAACCGATTAAGGAAATTATTATTCCAAAAAACAATAGTACATAAAGTAAATATGAAATGGGTATTTTTAAAGCAAGCAAGGTCAAAATGCTAAGAAACATCCAAACAAGAATCAGTTTAACATCTGTCTTGCCGTCATGCTTTACGCCTGGAAATATACTATCCATGAGTTCGTAATAGACAAACCAAATCAAGGGGAGTTTGTAAATCTTGTTTTTATACATCGTTCTTTCGCGTAACACTTTGTACCTTTCTTCAATACTATCGGCAAGGTCAGGTGAAAATATTTCAATACATGTCATTGAAAATCCAATCAGTGTCAGCAGGAACCAGAACAAAGAAATTAATATATCTTGAATCATAGTTGTTTGCACCGCCTGTTGATTTATTGATTTGGGCTATCCGTTCATTTTTATCATGTCATTTTCAAGGGGCGTGCCAACGGTTTGCGTTACCCGCGCTGGGGC
>JACAEP010000115.1 GCA_013388795.1 Chloroflexota bacterium
ATTCCTTCAAAGTAGTAGACGTAATGATCACCAACTTTCACCTGCCCAGGTCCACGCTGTTGATGCTGGTCAGCGCCTTTGCCGGGCGGGATAAGATTCTCGAAACCTACGAACTTGCCGTTCGTGAAGGCTATCGCTTTTATTCCTTTGGCGACGCGATGTTGATTCTCTAATCTCCAATTACCAATGAACAACCTCGAAAAACACAATCAACAAGTTATCGCTTGTCGAAAATGTCCACGTTTAGTGGAGTGGCGTGAGGAAGTAGCGCGGGTGAAGCGCAAGGCTTATATCAATGAAGAATATTGGGGCAAGCCCGTACCCGGCTTTGGTGACCCGCAGGCGCGCGTGCTGGTGGTGGGGCTGGCTCCTGGCGCGCATGGTTCGAACCGAACCGGGCGTCAATTTACGGGTGACGCTTCGGGGAATTTTTTGTACCCGGCGTTGCACAAGGCTGGGTTTGCGAACCAGGCCAAGTCTGAGTCCAGAGGCGATGGGCTTCTCCTTACCGATATGTATATCACCGCATCTGCCCGCTGCGCTCCGCCGGATAATAAGCCCAATCCTGATGAGTTGAATAACTGCCAGCCCTTTCTCGAACGGGAATTAAAGATCATTAATCCAAAGGTGATCGTGTGTTTGGGTAAGATTGCCTTCGATAGAATCCTCAAAATATTCGCGCAGCGCGGGTGGACGTTTTATCACGGCGCTGCGTATGAACTGCCGACCGGGCAATGGCTGCTTTGCTCGTACCACCCCAGCCAGCAGAATACATCTACAAAAAAATTAACCCCAAAGATGTTCGACGCGATTTGGGAAAAGGCAAAAGAACTCGCAGATAGGAATTGATAATTGATGAAACGATTTTTACGAATCTCGGCGACGGTGACAGCCGTCGTCTTGTTGGGGTTTGCCTTGGTCTTTGTGTTCTGGGCGAACGATGCTTCTGCCGCAGATTCTGCGGCTTTGCAGGCATTGAACTCGGATGCTAATGTGAGCGTGCGTGAAGAGAACGGCTGGTTTGTGTTCTCGCCTGTGAATGCCGAGCCGAAAACCGGCTTTGTGTTTTACCCCGGCGGCAAGGTGGATTATCGCGCTTATGCCCCGGCTCTGAAATTGATCGCTGAACGCGGATACGTTGTGGCGCTCGTGCCTGCGCCGCTGAACCTGGCATTCTTCGATGTGAACGCTGCATCAGACGTCAAAGCGGCTCACCCTGAGATCACAAACTGGTTCGTTGGCGGACATTCCCTCGGCGGGGTGGCGGCTTCGGCGTATGCGTCTGCGCATGAAGTGCGCGGCGTGGTCTTTTGGGCTTCGTACCCGGAGGATGACTCGTTGAGGACCAAAGCCATTCCGGCAGTCTCGATCTATGGCACGCGTGATGGTCTTGCCGCCGGTGAGCAGTTGGATGCTTCGCGTGACCTGCTCCTGCCGGATACGCAGTTCATCGCCATCGAAGGCGGCAACCACGCCCAATTCGGTTCGTACGGACCTCAAGCGGGTGACAACGACGCAGCCATTTCTCCCATTGAGCAGTGGCAGCAAGCCGCTGATGCAACGGTGATATTCTTCGAACAATCTACGCAATAATTTTCTTTATGAACCGCTGGAAAAAAATCTCCTTATATTTTCTTGCCTTTGCAGGGGTTGCGCTCCTTATCGGACCATTCCTGGTCCCTGTCCCCAAACTGGATGGGCTGGTCTCGGCGGAAACCTTCATCGAGCCGGATAGTAAATTCATTGAGATCAACGGTGTGGATATTCACTACAAAGAGGCAGGCTCCGGCGAGCGGATGTTCATCCTGCTGCATCCTTTCGGTGGCAGTACCTATACCTGGCGCGAGGTGATGGACGATTTCGCACAGCATGGCAGGGTCATCGCTTATGACCGCCCCGCCTTTGGGCTGACTGAAAGACCCATGCCGGAGAATTGGGAAGCCAATCCATATGGCATGAAAGCCAATGTCGAAATTCTGCGCGCGTTGTTGGATGCTTTTGGCGTAGAGAAAGCCATTTTGGTGGGCAATTCAGCGGGCGGCGGAGTGGCGGCGGCGTTCGCGCTGGAATATCCCGAACGTTTGGATGAGCTCATCCTCGTTGCGCCAGGTTTGGGCGGCGGGTATGGCCCGCAGTTCCCCGCCTGGGCGCTGCCACTGATGTGGACTCCGCAAATGCGGCATCTCGGTCCGTTGATGATGCGCGATTATCAGGAGAGCCTGCCGCGCACTGTGGAACGCGGCTGGTTCAACCAAGTGAAACTCACGAAAAACATCCGTGAGAAACACTTGCAGGTTCTTAATGTCCACAACTGGGACCGCGCATTTTACGAACTGACCTTCGCGCCCGCCTATCCTGAATTACGCCCTCTTCTTCCGCAATTAACTGTTCCAGCGCTCATCATCGCCGGGCAGGAAGACCGCCTCATCCGTTCGTGGTATTTCGAGGCGATCTCCACCGAAATCCCCGGCGCCGCGCTGGAATTCATCCCTGCCTGCGGTCATGTGCCGCAGGAGGAGTGTCCTGTCGAATTCATGCAACTCGTAATACAATATCTAGGTCTATGACACTATCTTTGCTTCAAACTGGGGAAGCCGCTCTTGATTTTGAATTGAACGACCTGCACGGAACCCCCATCCGTCTTTCAAATTATTACGGCAAACAACCGATTGTCCTTTCTTTCCTGCGCGGTTTTATGTGACCGCACTGCCGCGCGCAGTTGGCGCGTTTTCGAGATTCCTATTCCGAGTTTACCGCGCGCGGCGCAGAGTTGATCGCCATTGGTCCAGATTCGCTGGAGTCGTTTCAACGCTATTGGGCAAAAGAAAATATACCTTTCACCGGCTTGCCCGACCACAACAACGCCGTTGCAAAAATGTACAAACAGCAAGTCAACCTGTTCAAGTTCGGTCGGATGCCGCTCAACTGCATCATAGACACAAATGGCTTAATGCGCTTTGTGTACTACAGCGCCAGCCGGCTTGACTATCCCGACATTCCGACCTTTCTTAACGTAATAGATGAATTAAAGGAAACATCCAAGTAGCATGACACTTGGACGCATTGCCTTTCTCGGCTCTGGTGAGACTTCGCTTGCCGGCGGACGCATCTTCGAGACTCTTGCCCGCCTCCTTCCCCAGCCGCTGCGGATCGCTATCCTTGAAACACCCGCTGGCTTCGAGCTTAACGCTTCCCTTGTGGCAGGGCGGGTTGGCGACTTCCTCAAAACGCGCTTGGGCAATTACAAACCCAGCATAGACCTGATCCCCGCCCGCAAAAAAGGCGCCGAGTTCAGCCCCGACAACCCCAACATCCTTAAACCATTGATGCAGGCAAACCTCATTTTTATGGGGCCCGGCAGCCCTAGTTACTTGGCGCGCCAACTCAAAGATACGCTGGCCTGGGACATCATCCGCGCCCGGCATCGGCAGGGCGCCACCCTGGTCTTTTCCTCCGCGGCAACTATTTCTGTTGGCGAGTGGGTCTTACCCGTCTATGAAATTTACAAAGTCGGCGAAGATGTTCACATCAAAGAAGGTCTGAACTTCTTCTCCGATTTTGGAATGCGCGTCTCTTTTGTGCCGCATTGGAACAATGCCGAGGGCGGCGTAGACCTCGATACCAGCCGCTGTTTCATTGGGATGGATCGTTTTGCCCAATGGCGTGCCTTGATCCCCGCCGAAACCATCATCGTTGGGCTGGATGAACACTCCGGCATGATTCTTGATTTTGAAAAGAACAATTGTGATGTGCATGGCGTCAGCTCGGTGACGGTGATGAAAAACGCCAGCGCCGAAATGTACCCTGCCGGCTCCAGCTTTTCGTTGAGCGAATTGGGTACATTGACGCTGCCAAGCGAAGCAGACCTGCCTGCTGCTGTATGGGCAATGATCACATCCGCTAATCAGGCAGATGAAGAAAAACCGCCTCAGGAAGCGCTTGCCCTGCTCGAACAACGCAAACATGCCCGCACCAATAAAGACTTTGCCGCCTCCGACCGCCTGCGAGATGAGATTGCCGCCTTGGGGTGGAAGGTGAAAGACACAAAAGAAGGACAGCAGTTGGAAAAATATAAATCGTAAGGTGTTTGACTCCTTGCCTGAAAAACTGCGATACAATCATCGCGCATAATTTCACAAGGAGATAATTGAATGCGCGCTATAGATATCATCATCAAAAAACGCGATAAAGGACAACTCACAGCACAGGAGATCGATTTCTTCGTGCGCGGTTTTACCAACGGGGATATTCCAGACTATCAGGCTTCTGCTTTTGCGATGGCCGTCCTGCTCAATGGCATGACCAACTTTGAGACGACGGACTTAACTCTCTCGATGGCGCGTTCAGGGCAGGTGTTAGACCTTTCCAAGATCGTTGATGTCGTTGTGGATAAACATTCCTCCGGCGGCGTGGGCGACAAAACCAGCATCTCTGTTATGCCGATGGCGGCGGCGTGCGGTTTGCCTGTGGGCAAAATGTCTGGGCGCGGATTGGGCTTTAGCGGCGGCACACTCGATAAATTGGAATCCATCCCCGGCTACCGGGTGGACCTGTCCACTGAAGAATTCAAAACCCAGTTAAAAGAAAAAGGTATTGTCGTTACAGGGCAATCGTTAGACCTGGCCCCAGCCGACGGAAAAATGTATGCCCTGCGTGATGTGACCGGAACAGTACCGTCTATGCCGTTGATCGCATCATCTATTATGTGCAAAAAGATCGCAGCAGGCGCCACTGCCATTGTATTGGATGTGAAGGTAGGTTTGGGCGCATTCATGGAAACCCTTGAACAAGGGCGCGAACTCGCCGAATTGATGGTGGATATTGGGCGTTTGGCAGGGCGTAAAACCATTGCGATTCTTTCAGATATGAACCAGCCGCTGGGCTCGGCAGTGGGAAATTCGCTTGAAATGATCGAAGCCATCGAAGCCCTGCGCGGCCGCGCTCCACATGATTACATGGAACATATTTTGCATGTCACCGCTCATGTACTCACCCTTGGCGGGCGCGCCAGAGACTTGGCAGAGGGTCGCGCTTTGGCGGAAAAATCCATTCAAGATGGCAGCGCGTTGGACAAGCTGCGGTTGCTGGTCCGCTCTCAGGGCGGCGATGTCGCGTATGTGGATGACACGTCTAAATTTGAGCGCGCAAAACTCGTCGAGATGGTGAAGGCTCCTCGCAGCGGATACATTTCCCAAGTCCACGCGAGAATTGTAGGAGAGGCGGCTGTGGCTTTGGGGGCGGGGCGCGCCAAAAAAGGCGATCCTATTGATCATGCGGTTGGTTTTCTCATCCTAAAAAAGGTTGGCGACTCTGTGAAGGAAGGCGAACCGCTGTTTGAAGTCCATGCCAATGATGAACAAAAATTGCGCGAAGCGCGCGAGGCGGTCTTGTCTGCGCATCAATTCAGCCATGAACCTGTGCCTCCACTCCCTTTGTTTTACGAGTAAAATAGCATACCGCCTTGCGATTTTCACAGGAATCAGGCATACTTAACCGATAGGAAACCGGTAATGGCAAAAGTCTCATTGCGAAGTTATAACCGCGAAATTGAACGTCTCGTCGAGCAAGGGCAGAACGATGAGGCGATTGCGCATTGTCGTCATATCCTGAAGACTTTCCCCAAACATCTCGAAACCTACAAACTGCTTGGGAAAGCCTATCTCGAAGCCCGCCGCTATGCGGAGGCAGTCGACATTTTTGGGCGTCTGCTCATGGCAGTGCCGGACGATTTTGTGGCGCATGTGGGCTTGAGCATTATCCGTGATGAAGAAGGCAAACTCGATGACGCCATCTGGCACATGGAGCGCGCCTTTGAAGTGCAGTCCTCCAACGCTGCGATTCAAAGTGAATTGCAAAGGCTGTATGGCAGGCGTGATGGCATGGAGCCGCCCAAAATCCGCATGACTCGCGGCGCGCTGGCGCGTATCTATGTGGTTGGTGAGTTGTACCCTCAAGCCATTGCAGAGATTCGAGGTGTGTTGACTGAAGATCCGCAGCGTGTGGATATGCAGGTCTTGTTGGCATATTCCTATTTCAAAAGCGGACAGCGCTCCGACGCCACCGATATTTGCAATCAATTGCTCAAACGCTATGCCTACACTTATGAAGCAAACCGCATTTTGATCGATCTTCTCCCTGCGACCACTGGCACAGTGGAAAGCACACAGGTCTATCGAATGCGTATTTCGGAAATGGACCCTTATTCCAACTTTGCCAAAGGCTCCATTTTTGAGACAGACAATGTCCCCGATGCATCGGTCAGTCTCGATCGTCTTGAGTATACAGGTGAAGAAGTGCAAATGGGGCAGGATTGGAACAACGCCTCGCTGGGATATTCATCTGTGCCGCCGCTTGGGGAAGGCGCCGCCTTTGTAGAAGAGCGCCCGGAATGGCTTCGTTCAGGGATGGAAGAAACGCCTCATGCCTCCGCCCTGCCTGTTTCTCAACCTCAAGCCGGAGAAGAAATCCCGGACTTCTTGAAGCAGGCTGGTTGGGCTCAAGCCAGCCGACCGGAAACACCCTCCTCCATCTTCGATGAAGAACCCGCCGAAGGCATCGTACAAGCAGATATTCCAGACTGGCTGCGTTCTCAGGCTCCTTCCAATGATGATGTGTCAAAACCGACGGAACCTGTGGCTGCCATCGAAACACCCGATTTCTTATCGCAGTTGGATGCATCCTATGACCCATTCTCAGGCGCGTCGCCCCCTGTTGGTGAAACGCCAGATTGGTTAAAAGGTCTCGGCGGCGAGGCTTCTGTGCCGTCCATTGAAACATCGCCTGCCCAGCCGTTGGATTCGTCTGCGGATGTTCCTGATTGGCTCAAAGCCGCAAACAAACCGGGACAAGATGCAGGTGTTCGTGAAGTCGAAACCCCTGACTGGCCCGCCGGTTTAGGCGGGTTGGCTGCTTCCTCTGCCGCACCCGCCGCCGATATCCCCGACTGGTTGCAGTCTATTGAACCAAAATCTCAACCGGATGCAGAAACACCTGCCGCGCCTGCGGAAAGCCTCGGCGCTTCTGCGCAGGAACAAGATGATGCCATTGCCTGGCTGGAATCACTTGCCGCAAAGCATGGCGCCAAGCCCGAAGAACTGGTCACCGACCCAAACAAACGCAGCGAGACCCCGCCCGGCTGGGTGGCTCAGGTTCAAACCATCGGCGCCCAGCCTGCTGCAGAAACACCGGCTGCGCCGACTATGGAAAGCCTCGGTTCGTCTTCCCAAGAGCAGGATGACGCCATTGCCTGGCTGGAATCACTTGCCGCAAAGCATGGCGCCAAGCCCGAAGAACTGGTCACCGACCCGAACAAACGCAGCGAGACCCCGCCCGAATGGGTGGCTCAGGCTCAAACCATTGGCGCTCAAACTCCGGCGGAGCCTGAACCGGTCAAACCTGAGTGGAGCGAAACGGCTGCGAATGTCGGCAAAGAGTTCTTTGCTGAATTTGAAAAAGCATCTGAACAGCAGTCATCAACAGGTGATGAAACCGGCGCATGGCTGCGCGACCTTGAAAAAGAGGAAAAACCAGCATACGATTCGGGCAAAGATTTACCCGACTGGATGAAGCCGCAGGACGAACGTCCGCTGGAACGCGGCGCCATCCCTGAGTGGTTGAGTGAAACCGAACCGCCCAAACGCAATGAAGCCTCGTTGAATACCGCCAGCCTGCCGGATTGGCTTGGCGGGTTGGAGTCTTCCGGCTCGGCAGTCGAACCCGAAGAAGCGCTTGTCAAGAATCAAGATTTGTCCGAATGGTTGAGTGGTTTGGATGATGAACCTGGTCTTGATATTGATCCAGACACACTGCGCGCTCCACATATCTCACCGGAAGCCAAACAAGCGCTTGGAGTACAACCCGCAGAAACCCTCCCTGATTGGATGACCGATGGTAGTGAAGAAGTTGAAGAACAGGAATGGACGCCTCCCGCCAGTTCGGAAACGGCTCCCGTTTTTGTGAGCGCAGACCTGCCCGAATGGCTCCGGAGCGTGGATGAAGAAAAGACAGAAGAAGGATACACTGGAGATGACCTTCCGCCTTGGGAACACCGTGAACAATGGGAAGCAGAAGGCGGCGTTGTAACGCCTCCCAAGCCAACAGCGCCTTCCGACTGGCAGCCTATCGCTGCTGGATCGCAACCCAAGGCTTCATCTCAACCGCGTGAGCGAGAAAAGGAACGACTGGTTCAAAGCCTACCCACGCCGGAGCCTTCTGCGCCTGCAGCGAAGAAAGCCTCTGTCAAACAAGGGCTTCCTCGAGCGCGTAAATCCGAATCGCAAAGCGGCGTTAACTTGCTCGGTACAGCTAAAGCCGAGCTCGAGCGGGGCGATATTCCCGAAGCGTTGATGCATTATGGCAAGTTAATCAAAAAAGGCAGGCACCTTGAAGAAGTCATCGGACATTTGACTGAGTCTTTATACCGCTATCCGGTCGAGGTCAGCATCTGGCAGGCGCTGGGCGATGCCTACATGCGGGCAAATCGATTGAAGGAAGCTCTCGAAGCCTATAACAAGGCTGAAGAGTTGATACGATAAACAATCTGACAGGTCTCAACAGCCTGTCAGATTTTATGTACTATAATTTTTTTGGAGGAACTCTGTGGAAAGATCACTTGTACTGGTAAAACCGGATGGTGTTCAGCGCGGCTTGATCGGCGAAGCCATTGCCCGCTTTGAGCGCCGCGGTCTGCGATTGGTTGCCGCGAAATTTATCTGGGTCAGCAAAGACCTAGCCGAAGCGCATTACGCGGAACATAAGGGCAAAGGCTTTTATGACGGCTTGATCTCTTACATCACATCGGCGCCGGTCATGGCGATGGTATGGGAAGGACCCAATGCCGTGGCTGCCATCCGTCAGACGGTCGGCTCGACCAAGCCTTGGGAAGCCGCACCCGGCACCATTCGTCACGATTTCGCCCTCGAAGTGGGGCGTAATCTCATCCACGCTTCCGACAAACCCGAGACCGGCGAGCGCGAAACCGCCCTCTGGTTCAAACAAGAAGAACTTGTCGAATGGGCTCGCGCCATTGACGCCTGGGTATTCGAGAAATAATGCATAAAATATCAAAACAGTCCTTTCAAACGAAGGGACTGTTTTGATTCTGGAGTTCCATCAAAGACGAAGAGTAGATTGTTTTATAAGTCTTTGCGCCACAAAGCAATGACGGAATTTATGGTTATTTGAGTCTTAGTAAAACTTTGCCGTCTTCCCAGAGTTCTTCAATTTGGTAATACTCGCGTTGGTCGGGGGAAAGCAGGTGCAATACAACGTCTCCAAAATCTACCACAACCCAGCCGTCTTGCGAACGACCTTGTTTTTTTGCTTTCTTTTTGTGCTTTTTTCGAGCCTCATCCATGGCGGCGCCGCCAAGCGCGTCAAGCATACGGTCGCTGGTGCCGGTGCAAATAATAAAATAATCTGTAAAAGAAGCAATGTCTTTGATGTCGAGCAGGACGATGTCCTCTCCCTTTTTATCTTCAAGAGCATGGACAATAGCGCGGGCGAAGTTCAGGGTATTCAGAGGTCACCTCAGGAGGGCTGAAAATAATTTTGTATAGACCGATCCTTCTGGATTCAGTTCACTTTGATAGAGATGTATAGAGTCTACTCTGGCTATGCCAATCCTGCCAAGTTGCGTCATCGAGAGTATATTACTGATTGTTTGGGTTTGCTTCGAATCAAGACCTTGACGGACTCTTCCCAGCGTTAGATGGGGAGAGAATGTTTTCGCTTCTTTTTCGTATCCGAGGCGGTTTGCGCCATTCTCAACTGCCTTTTGCAGGGAGGCAAGTCTGGCTGGAGCGTGGACCCCGACCCATAGTACCCGAGGCCGTTTCAGGCTGGGGAATGAGCCGATTCCACCGATTTGTATCTCAAATGGTTGCTGAGAGTCTGCTGTTTGGGTGAGCATCTGTTTGAAAAAATCCAGGTGGGTGATGGGGACGCTGCCTAGGAATTTTAAGGTAAGATGCATATTTTCTACATTGACCCAGCGAACAAACTCATGCCCCAGGGTGTTGAGGAGGCGGCGGGTCTGTTTTTCAATTGAATCTTGGATGGTTGGAGGCAGGTCAATGGCAACAAAGGCGCGAATCTGTTTCATTCAGCAACGTCTTGGAATACCTTTTCTATTGATTGTTTCAAGTCTTGAAACCCCACTGGTTTGGTTAGGTATAGGGAAGCGCCTGCTTCGATGCCTGTGCGGATATCGCTGGGCATACTTTTTGCTGAAAGGATGATGACTGGAATAGAAGCCAGTTCCGGTTCGCGGCGGATATAGCGCAGCACTTCAAGCCCGGAAATATCAGGCATCATGACGTCCAGGAGAATAAGGTCTGGTTTTTCTTTTGCAATAATGGGAATTGCGGGCGCGCTCGAAAACATCTTAATGACGCGAAAGCCATTGATGCGCATCATTTCTGAAAACAGTTCTGCGGCGTCTGCTTCATCTTCAATGATCATGACGGTTCGTTGTCTGTTCATTTCGTTTCCTTTACCGCGCTAAAAATAGCATAAAGAGAATGAATCTGCAAGGGGAGAAAAAATTTGTGATGGCTTTGTAAGAAATCAGCTACGGCGTTTGTCTATGCAGTGCCAATCATGGAGGTCCTATGAGTGAATTAGAAGCCATCCGCGCAGAGAAAGATGAATTTTTTGGAAGTCACCCGCACAGTCCGCTGACCCGCGAACAGAAAAAATTGTTTACAGGGTTGAAGTATTTTCCTGAGAATGCCGCCTTGCGCCTTGAAGTGCAGGTAGAAGAGTTTCCTGTCAAAGAAGCGCTGGATATGCAGACTTCCACCGGCGGGGTTCAGCATTATGAAAAGTTTGGACGTTTTTCCTTTGACGTGGAAGGGCAGACGGTTCAACTCACCATCTACCAGAGCCCGCATGGTTATTTTATGCCGTTTGCAGATTCTTTGGCTGGAATTGAAACTTATCCGGCGGGGCGTTATCTCGAACCGGAGCCATTGCCGGGAGGGCGCTTCTTTGTGGACTTTAATCTGGCTTACAACCCATATTGTGCCTACAACGATATGTGGTCCTGCCCGATCACACCGATAGAGAATCGCTTGAAAGTTCCCATCCTTGCTGGTGAAAAGTTATTCCATGAATAAAGAACGGCGGGCTTTTCAAGCCCGCCGTTCTTTATTCATCATTTTTTGTGTTTTCAACGATACTCAGCAGCGCTTCGTATTCATCACAGCACTCAGCGCACATGTCGAGGTGCTCGTGAATAAGCGGTGTGAGTTTTTCTGCGTCCGTTCCCTCGCGGACTTCCGCCTCGACGAATTCGTCCAACCTGGCGTACATGTCTGTACAGGAGAGGTCCTCCTGTCGCACCTGTTCCAGGATCTTTAAGAAACGCATCACGACCTCGTCCGTCACTTCAGGCGGCAGGGATGATTGATTGGGTTGGTTGGGGAACTTTTCGATATTCATTCCATGGATGAGACGATTAATCAGGGGTTAATCTTACTTTTGTTCGAAAGCAAGAAGGACATCCTGAGGTGATAGATCCTCAAGAGCAAGGCGTTTCTTAAGCCTCAGGCGGGCGTCATGGAGGAGTTTGTAAAGGGCATTTCGGTTGGTATTCATCCGCTTGGCGGCTGCTTCCATGGGCATATCTTGCAAGCCGAGCAAAACAAGCGCCTCACGCTGTTTGGGCGTAAGCTCATCTTCCAAAATCCGGCGGACTCGTGCGATCATGTCTTTGCGCTCTGCGGAAGTTTCGGGGGAGGCTTGCGGGTCAGCAAGCAGGCCTGGAGGCGGGGGAGCGTCCTCATTTTCGGTCAATTCATCGAGGGAAGCGTCACGCCAGCGTTTACGCCGTAATTCGGTCAGCGCGATGCGAATGGCGATCTTGTGTACCCAGGTAGTGAACAAGCTGCGACCTTCGAACGTGTCAAGTTGATCGAGGACGCGCAGGAGGGTTTCCTGGGTGACTTCTTCTATAAGCGGCGCAAAAAGCGGGGCATCGGAGGGGAGCCAGCGCGACAGGGCATAGGGGAGCCCTTTTTGGATGACTGCGCGCAGATCATTTAGCGCTTCTTCACGAACCTCGCCAGATCTGCGCAGGTCGCTTAGCCAAGTTTCATTGGTGCGAGATTTCATACGGCTTATATTATACGAGAGAGTGGGACGCAGTCTGGAATTTTTGAGAGATTCTGATAGATTATCTATAAAGATAATCGCCCGCAAAAAAACCGCTATTTAAGCGGTTTTTTGTGGGCGCGCAGGGACTCGAACCCCGGACCCCTACTGTGTGATAGTAGTGCTCTAACCAACTGAGCTACGCGCCCAACGGAGCGAGATTATAGTCCAGCCTTGTCTGTTTTGCAAGGACTAATGCGCGAGTTCTTCTGGCTTAAAGCACGTTTCATAGTCTGCGCCGATGATTAGACGGTATTGTACTGTGCTGTTAGGGTCCGGAAGAGAGAGGATATTGGCGGAATAAGTCCCCAACACATTTAGGATCGTCTGTTGTTGGGCGGGGTCCTGCCCGGCGGTGAAGTCCACTAGAACAGTGTTGGCATAGTTTCGATTATCAGCCGCGGTGGTCATCGTCTCAAAGCCGGCGTAATTCAGGCGCGAGGCGACCAAAGATTCCATGGTTTCGAACGGTGAGCCGTTTTGGACTTCGATGGTGATCGATTCGCGGACGGCTGCGAATGTGGAAAAGGCAGTGGCTTCTGCTAGTAATTGATTTAGCGACTCTTGCGGCAGCAGTACTGATGCTCCGCCGGGCGTGATCCACGATTGCACATATGGCGGCCGGATGTAGTAGCTGCGGATATTGGCATTGGTAAAGTTTACCGCATAGGGAGCCAGACCCAACATATCGCCCAGCCCCATATCGGTCAAAACAGCGCTGGAAAAATCATTGTAAAGTTGCGGGATCTTGCTGAAAGTATCCGTTTGGATCGCTTTTTGGAATAGGGTTCGGATGACCTCTTGCTGACGGCGCCCACGATCAAAATCATTGGATTTGGAGCGGGACCGAGCATACCAAAGCGCGAGGTCGCCATCCATGTGAACTTGACCAGGTCCCACAGTGTATAGCCACCAGTTGTTCTCGTCATTGGGGTCGAGGTTGGGAGAAATTAACCGCCAGTCTGTGTATGGGCAGGCAATCGGGACGTCAATACCGCCAAGCGTATCCACAACGCGCCGAAAGCCATCGAATTCGACCATGGCTGTGTAGTCAATGCGGATTCCAAAATTTTGCAGGATGGTGTCTTTCAATAACCCCATTCCGCCGCCGGGGTACCCGCCCGACTCTCCGTTTTGATAAGCGGTATTGATGCGTTGCATTCCGACGGTTGGAATTTCGATCCACAAATCGCGGGGAATCGAGATCAGAGAGACTTGCCCTTCACGATACCAAACCATTGCAATCAGCAATGTGTCTGTGCGGTGAGATGTGCCTGTTGGTCGGCGATCTGAGCCAATGAGCAGGAAATTGATGGTCTCGTTATTGGTCAGCGGCGGCAGCGCTGTCGGATGGATGATCTCAGCCTGGGCGGTAGGCGCAGCCTGGGTAAGAGACAATGGATCGATGGCGGCTGTTTCGTTCGGTGTCGTTTGAGGCGTGACGGTTGGGGATGGTGTGTCAGAACCAGCAGATAGCGGCGGGGCAGAGTTCGCATCCGCCGAAACCAGCGGTGGGAATGTCGGTGTTGCCAAAGATGGTTGAAACGGTGTGGCTGTAGGATTGTTTACAGGTTTTGCAAGCTCAAACGGCGCAAATGAGATTTCAGGGGGGGCCGCAGGGGCGGCGCATGCTGCGAGTAGAACCCCAAGCAAAGTGGAGAGGACGAAACGGCGGTCGGATGTCATCAAGCGGCAGGTTGTTGTTTTTGAAATTATTCTTTATGGCGTGCTGGTTGGGAAAACCGTTGGGCTTGCCGTTTGCGTCGGAATGGGCGTGAGCGTTGGCTGCGTAGTGGGTGTTGAAGCAATTGCGGTTTGGGTTGGGACGGGTGTGAGCGTGAATGGCAGGACGGTTTCGGTCAGCGGCTCGGTTAGGAATGGAGTAATTGTTTCAACAATTCCGGGGATCGGTGTGAGCGACGGGGTGCGGGTGGAAACATTTGGAACCCACAAAATATCGCCTGCTTTGATCTGATCAGAATTAAGACAATTAACCCGCTTGAGTGTATCAAGCGTTGTATAGTATCTCAAAGCAATCGAGAATAAAGTGTCATTGGGAATGATACGGTAGATTGGCGACCAGCCAACGGCGCCCTTGTTGCAAACGGCGAAGGTGTTCGTGGCGGCAACTTGCGGAACGAACAACACTGTTCCTGCGATGAGGCTTTCGCTGAAAAGACAATTCCCGCTCTTGAGCGCCTCTTTTGTTGTCGCATATTGAAACGCAAGCAATTCAAGTGTATCGGTTGTCTGAACCGTGATTGGAAGCCATCCCGCAGGCGTCTGGCAGGACGTCGGCGGAAGAATTGTATTGGTTGGCGTCCACGTGGGGGTATCTGCTGCAACACGTGGAGTCAGAGTCGGCGGAAGGGTATTCGTCGCTGTGACAGGTATAAGCGAAAGAACAAATTCTGGAGTGGCTTGAGGCGCTTCTTCCGGCGCAAATTCCACAAGTGAAGCTGATAACGCCCCCAATGTCAAACCGATGGAAAGGGCTGCAACCACCAGCGCGTTTCCAAACTCGCGCAAGTCTCGCATGGCTACTTCCTTTTTTGCTTTTCAGTTGAAATTTTGCCAGTAATGGGCAGCAATACGCTAAAAGTTGCCCCCGCCCCCATTTGGCTTTCTGCCCAAATGCGCCCATGCTGGGCTTCCGTCAGCGATTTGGCAATGGAAAGACCCACGCCGGTATCGCCGACACCCTGGATCAAAACATTATCCGCGCGATAGAGGCGCGAGAAGACTCGCGGCATATCTTCAGGAGCGATGCCGCCGCCCTGATCGGCGACCTGAATTAGGATGTACTCCATTCCATCTTCGCTTCGTGTCTGAACCTTGAGCTTGATCGTTCCTTCGAAGGGAGTCGCCGCCCCGGCATTCTGCAACAGATGGATCAGAATTTGCTGAAGCGCATCCCGGTCGGCATGGATGGACGACAGGTATTTTGGCAGTTCAAGGATGATCGAGATATTTTTCTCGCGCATCTGCGAGCTGGTATACGACATGGCATTATCAATGATGGAATTGAGATCAACCATTTCAGATTTGAGTTCACTTAAATTCGTCGCCAGCGTGGTGATCTGGATCATATCGTCGGTCAAACTGCGAATACGTTCTGTCGAAACCTTGATTCGGTCCACGAATTTTCTCTGCAATGCCCCAAGAATGCCGACCGATTCGCCCAGCAAAAGATCGGTGTAACCGACAATCGAGGAAAGCGGCTGGCGAAGTTCCTGCGAAATGGAGGCGATCACTTCCGCCTGTTCTGTGTTCCTGGTGGCGATCTGCCCCTTTTCCAACTCAAGGACCTTCATTTGGGCCTCTGCCAGTTGATTTTGCAAAGCCGCCATTTCTTGAAGCGTTGCTTTCAATTCTTTTTCCGCCTGGGCTGAAGGCAGGTTTTTGCCAGCGCGTAATTCTGCATTTTCACGCTGCAACTGCTCGATGATGTTCTGAGACTCTTCTTGCGCCGCCCGCAAGGATGCCACATCAACAGAGCGGCTGATTTCTGCTTCTGCCTGCAAAGATTCTAGTTTGGCGGTCAAGTCGCGGATGCGGCTTTCAAGGTCAGCCACCTGGGCGCGCGCCATATCGCTTTGGGCTTCCAGTTTGGCAACCTTCTGGTTGCGTTGAATGACTGGCACCAAAGAAGAAGCGATATTCGAAAGGAAAGCTTGATCTTCCGCGCTCCACGTTCGGTCCGAGTATGGCGAGAGAAGCAGAATGCCGCCCAGTGTTTCTTTTTCGGGGGTCAGGATGGGTACATACAACAAATGACCGGGGTTGGTCAACCCTAGAATATCTCCCAACCCTTTAATATCCGCCGATGTGCTGCTGGCAGGCAGGCGCAAGGGACGCCCGCGCTGTATGGAGTTTGCCAACATGGGAATTGAGTTTTTGGTCAGAGGCCCGCCTTCAAGGCTGTCTTCGCGGATCAGGTCGTAACCGCCTGCAATCATCATCTGATTGTTGTTGTCCGTTAAATAGACCATGAAGCACAAGTCTGCCAGCATGGTCTGCGCAATGGCGCGTGTGATCGCCTGACTCATTTTGGTGGAGTTGTTCTCTGCCGCCACAGCCAGTAACGCATGGAAGGTTTTTGGGTCTGTACTGTATCGCCTTCGTTCGAGGCGTCCCGTCGTGTCTTGTTTTCTGATGGTTGGCTTCACCGTCGCTGGCGTTTCTGCCAATGTGACGGCTGCGAAGCGTTGAGGCAGAGTGAGCAGGATTGGGAAAGCCGTCATATAGGCCAGGCGCACGATAAAAGAATAATCTCCTTCAAGCCCTGTCAGTAATTGCCCCGCATGCCCCAGAAACCCAAGGAATAAAAGCAGGATGCCATACCACATGCCATCTGGTTTGCGCACGAACAGGATGGCCATCCCCAGCAGTGCCAGCAGCAAAGAACCGATCTGCCAGATGAAATCATCCAGGGTCAGGTTGTAGCTCAGGGTGGCTGTCGTCGGGTCGTTGATTTGCTGCTGCCACGAGATTAAACTCAAGCCCAATGCCGTGGCAATGAACATGCTCAAGAGAATCGCAGCGGCATCCGCCTGGCGATTTGGTTCAGGAAAGGCGTACAGCCAGGTGATCCAAACGATTCCAAAGGTAACGAAGGCGCGATCAATTGGCGGCAAAACCGCTTTAGGGTCTATCAATTCCTGCCAGCCCAACCCGCTCAACAAAAAGATCAAAATTTGGGCGCTCAGCAAGACCCCCAGCCCAATAAACGCGCGGCGCGCCTGTGGAAACTCACTTGCCCGCCAGTGATTAAATGCAGATTGCAGCGCGCTGGCGATTGCAAACACCAATGCAATGAAATAGATTAAATTTCCTGGTGGAACAGTTAATTGAGTCAGAATTGACTGGATAAACGCACTCATTTTATCCTAATTATACTTCCGTTCAGGATTATGGCGTAGAATTGAATCTATGTTTCAACGAAAGCGCCTCCCATATTTTATCGGCATTATTCTTATCGTTACGGCCTTGTTCGGCTTTTTAGGGCTTTCCAACCTCTGGCAGGCAGAGTCTGCGCAAAGGCGGGAAGATCATCAGACGGCTGCCGCTGCCTACATCCGCGCGGCGCATATCTTGTTCTGGCGCGATGATCTTTATGAAAAGGCTGGCGTTTCATATTCAAAATCCGGCGATTTCTCCAAAGCCATCGAATATTTCAAGCTGCATAAAATTTCAACCGCAGAAGGCTGGCTCTCGTTTTGCGCCTGCTATATCC
>JACAEP010000116.1 GCA_013388795.1 Chloroflexota bacterium
CCTCTGAGTTGACGATGCAATTGTTGAAGCATGGCTCAGAGTCTGAAATGCCTTTCGCGCCCATCGTCTCCGCCGGACCGAACTCCGCGAACCCGCATGCTTCTCCCACTGATAGAAAATTACAAGCCGGAGACTTGCTCGTCGTCGATTGGGGCGCTGCCTACGAAGGCTACATCTCCGACTTGACCCGCACCTTCGCAGTCGGGGAGGTGGATGAAGAATGCCAGAAGATCCATAAGATCGTGCAGGAAGCGAATACCGCCGGTCGCGCCGCCGGAAAGCCGGGAGTCCCCTGCGCGGATGTGGATAAAGCCGCGCGTGATGTCATTGAAAAAGCGGGCTACGGAAAATACTTCACGCATCGCACCGGTCATGGCATCGGCATAGAAGGACACGAAGCGCCCTACATGCGCGGTGATAATATTCAAATTTTGGAAATAGGCATGGCGTTCACCGTCGAGCCGGGTATTTACCTCACCAATCGCAAGGGCGTGAGAATTGAAGACAATATGGTCATCACCGAAACAGGCGTAGAGAGTCTCTCCGATCTGCCAAGAGCGATTCGAGTGGTAGGTTAAGGATTTTGTTGCGAATGATGGTCATTCGAGCTCAACCTGAACATGCCGATGCGTTGACACAAATCACCATTGCCGCCAAACGCCACTGGAACTACCCCGAACATTGGATTCAGACCTGGCTGCCCTTGCTGACGATTTCCCCGGAATACATTTCGGAAAATGAAGTTTGGATAAAATTGATCGAAGGCAAGCCCGCCGCGTATTACTCATTGAAGCAAGATGCAAACGAACTCTGGCTGGACAATTTGTGGGTACTACCCGAACACATGGGCAAAGGAATTGGCAGAGAATTATTTGCCCATGCGTTGGAAAGAAGCCGGAAGTTTAGACTTTCTACGTTGAAGATCGAAGCTGACCCAAATGCTGAAAGTTTTTATCAGCACATGGGCGCCCGGAGAGTTGGTGAACATGATGGCGAAGTTGACGGGCAGCCGCGAATATTGCCAGTGATGGAAATTGACCTATTGGTTTTTGAAAAAGGTAAGTCAATTGTTTTACAAGAGCGCGCCGATGGATCGAGTGACGATTCCAAACAAGCGCGAGATGCCTGCGAACCAAACGGAGAACTTGCTTCGAGAAAGCAGCCACCTTCTCCCTGGTCAAGCGTATCCCAATAGGATTTGACGCTCAATCGAATTTTCTTCCCTTTGGAAGACACCAAAAGAATGCCAAACGGTCTATGCGGGTGCGGAATGCGGGCGTTTGTCTTTGCCGTGACCAGGTGCGCTTCACAGGCGAAACCATACTGAAGCCTGCTTCACCCTTAAGACTCAGTGTCAGTGCGGCGTTCAAGTCTCAAGTCTTTTTTTATCTCGGGCAATACCTCTTTCTTCCACGCTTCCAGCCCTTCGTCATTCCTGTGTAAAGCAAGCCGCTGAGTATCTCTGCAACTTCCTCGGGCTTTTTTCCTTTTTCAAGCAAGGTAAGCCCTTGTTTTTGTGCAACTGCCCGTTGTTTGCTTATTCTTTTTCGTCTCATGCCGCTATTATGGCATACTTTTGACTTTCTTATTTTCAAAATTCCATAAAATACATTTAACCCGTTGCATTACCTGCAACACGCCTCCCGTAAAGTGGACGCAAATCCACAATACGGAGGCAGAAATGGCGCGTAAAATTGAAGAAAAAAAACTGGAGGAAATTTACGAGAAGGTGAGGGAGAATCCGGGTAAGAAAGCGGGGTTCATTGCAAGGCTTTTAGGGTTGAACCGTTCCGAGGTGACACGTTCCCTGCCGGCGCTGGAAAACAAAGGGCTTCTAGTCTATGAAGATGATGAAGGGGGATTGTATCCCCACAATAAAAACCAATCGCAAAATTCATGACAAAATGTTGCAGAATTCGTCGCACTCACCTGCTATTCTGTTCATAACCAAAACTTGTTGCGGAGTTTGCCATGTCTCGCGCTGAAAACAAAACTGAACGACTTTTGCGGATGGAGGCGTTACTGCTTTCCAACCCACAAGGTTTGACCCAGGCAGAGATTGCCCGCCGTCTGGGCGTGGATCGTTCCGTCATCAACCGTAATTTGTACGACTTCCAAAAGATTTACCCAACCATCGTTCACGACGACGGAAGAATCAGTCTGGACCGCTCCGCCTACCTTGTAAAGGTGGCGTTTACTTTGCATGAAGCGGCTGCGGTTCACCTTGCTGCCCGCCTGCTCGCCACCCGCATGGACAGGCAAAACCCCCATGCCGCCGCCGCGCTGCGGAAGATTGGAATCGCATTGGAAAAACTCGCGCCCCGCATCAGCGCGCACGTTCTGCAATCGGCAGAGGTGATAGACGACGCCGCGCAGCGCGATGACCCGGTGTACCTTCAGGTGTTGGAAACGCTGACCCTGGCCTGGGCCGAGCAGCGCAAGGCGCGCATCTGGCATCAAGGCGAGGCCGGTGAGCGGGTGTTCGAGTATCTGCTCAGTCCGTATTTCATCGAGCCGTATGCCGTCGGGCAGACGACGCATGTGATGGGGCGGGCGCAACTGCTGGGTGAGAAGGGCTGGAGCGGGGAGAAGATGCGCACCTTCAAAATCGAGCGCATCCGCCGCGCCGAAGTGACCCGCGACCCTTACGAAATTCCCGCCGATTTCGACCCGCGCGATTTGCTGGCGGACGCCTGGGGCATCTGGTACAGCGAGGGTGAGCCGGTAGAGGTGGTTTTGCGCTTCAGCCCCAAGGTAGCGCGCCGCGTGCAGGAAACGCGCTGGCACCGCTCTGAGCAGGAAACCCTGGAAGCCGACGGCTCCATCACCTGGCGGGCGCGCATCGCCGAGCCGCAAGAAATGCTCCCCTGGATTCGCGGCTGGGGCGCGGATTGCGAGGCGCTGGAGCCAGAGGAGTTGCGCAAGGCGCTGGAGCGGGAGGTAAGGAGGATGGCGGAGGTGTATCGAATCGGAGAAGTCAAGCCGCAAGATGAGTTGATTGCGCATTTGCGAAAAGACAAAACAGAGCAATTACTCATTACGCATCTTACTGAAGCGGCTCGAC
>JACAEP010000096.1 GCA_013388795.1 Chloroflexota bacterium
CGTTGGAGCAGGCCAGGGCGCAAGGTGGTGAGATTCTCGTCGGCGGCCACATGCGATCCGATCTCGGCCCCAACTTCGTCGAACCAACCATTGTCAAGATGCCGGCTCAAACAGAGATCGTCAAGCGCGAGACCTTCGCTCCGATTCTTTATCTCTTAAGGTACGACACGATCGAGAAAGCGATCCAGATTCACAACGATGTGCCGCAAGGGCTGTCCAGCGCCATCTTCACCGACTCGCTGCGCGAAGCCGAGACCTTCCTCTCTGTCGGCGGCTCAGATTGCGGGATTGCGAATGTCAATATTGGCACGTCTGGCGCAGAGATCGGTGGCGCTTTTGGCGGTGAAAAGGAAACCGGCGGCGGGCGTGAATCCGGTTCAGATGCGTGGAAGGCGTATATGCGCAGGCAAACCAATACCATCAATTGGTCGAAGGATCTTCCGTTGGCGCAGGGGATTAAGTTTGGGGAATAAAATTAACTCATTTCCATGACCAACTCTCGCTTCAACGACCTTTGCAAAGCCTGTGGACTGTGCTGTTCGGGTCATCTCTTTTCGTGGGTGCGGCTTAACGCCAACGAATTGGATAAAGTGGAAAAGCTCGGGCTGACCGTCATCCGCGACGACCCGCGCCAGCGTGGATTTACTCAACCCTGCCCGGTTTGGAACGGCGTTTGCACCATATATGCCTCGCCTGATTATCCCTCCAGTTGCCGGAAATACAAATGCAAAGTCTTGAAGCAATTGCTCAATGACGATGTTTCCTACCCCGCAGCATTAACCATCGTCCAAGAAACGCTGACCTTGATCCGCGAGATCGAGCCGCTGCTGCCTTCGTCTACGGCGATCAGTTTTCGCGAGCGGGTAATTGCACACAAAGAAAATTTAGAATCAAAACGAATAGACCTTGACGGGGAATTTCTACGAAAGACCCGCCAATTGCTATCCCGCTATGAAGATCTGTTTGGGGTGGATGATTTTATGGATTACGATATGTAATTTTCAACGGAATTTTTAACGGACTCACAGATTAGATTAAAACGGATATTTTCTACGATCTCGCGAATTTTCTGTTCAATTGCAGCCAACGCATTTTCTGAATCGGTGATGTCTAAATCTGCCACATCCCAGTAGATAATTTTTTCAGCCCATGCGGGGAAATATTTCTTCATCATCGGCTGATGCTCCACGCGGTGGACAGCAATAATGAGACTTGCTTCCTGCAGGTCTTTTTCTTCCAATTGCATGGGGAAGCGAATGGGCTTGTCGAGCGGAATTCCCTGCCGGGTGAGACGTTCCAAAGCAAACGAGGAGATGGGGCCAACATTGCGGCCTGCGCTGGCTTCGAGCCCGCGAGAGAATGCGAACCAGTTTAGGTCGGTTTTCGAAACGAGATGATTGAAATAAATTTCAGCGTATCGGCTGCGGTAGTAGTTGCCGGTGCAAATGATAAGAACGCTTCGAGTCATTTAATACCCTGCTAAGTAGTCGGTCGAGAATAATTAGAATACCCTGATTGCGAGCGAGATTGCTTACCCTAGTGGTCACACGTCGTCGGGGAGAGCGCCATCCTCGCAATGACGATGTTTTTTATAATTTAATACGATCACCTACTTAAAAGAGTTTACTAAGGTTATCAGACAGCGCAAAATATTTGCGATAGGCAGTAGTCTCATTCAAGACGCCTCTCAATGCAATAAACAATTCACTTTGCAAATAGGGGTTCTTTTCCTGAGTCTCTTTCGATAATTGAACATTATCATCTTCGATGCCCACACTTAGCTGACCTCCAGCCGCCAGCCATTCCAAGCCGAGCTGAATGGCGCTTTCTCTTGCGGCGGATGCGGCGGCGAGTTCAGAGATGGTAGTCTTTCCGCGGCGTTGGTTGAGGACGAATTTGCACAAACCTGCGAGGTAGGTCAGAAACTCGTCGGGCTTTTGTTCGGCGGGCGGTTTGGCGAAGACGTAGACGATCTTGGGCTGGACAATCTCTAATGCTTTGCGAAGTTCGGCAGGGGATGGGGGCGTGGTGTAGATGGTGAATTCATCTGCCTGAGTCAGGTCTAGGCGATTCACGCCTGCGCTGCGGTCGGGTCCTTCTGCCCAGATGAGGGTGGAGGGTTGCAGGTTTAAGGTGGAAGATTGCAAGCGCATGTCTCGAATATCGAATTTCGACTCGCGAATCTTGATTTGCTTTTCTTCAGTGACGCGAAACTCTTTGAATTGCAAAGTGACTTTCCTCTGCCCACGGAAGGATGTGGCACGCAGGGTGTAGGCAATGTCAAATTTAGTTTCGGTTGGCGGAAGTTCTTCTCCGGCTCCGCTCCACCACAGGAAACTGCCGATCTCACCATTTTCATCTTCTACATTCAGGCGTAGATGTTCTTTGGTCTTGCCGAGTGTGATAGCAGATTTGAGAGTCACATTGCGGGTGGCGAGAGTCAATTGTGGGTTGCCCGCGCCGAATGGAGCCAGTAGTTCCAAGCTGTCGGCGAGGTCAAGGTTTAGGTCGTTCAGCCCAAGCCAGGCGTCGATCTGAAGCGTGGGTTCTTCAAAGACGATATCTCCCAGTTGCTTCTCAATCGCTTTGCCAAGTCCACGGCGGAAGGCGGGGAAATCCTCTTTTTTTAGTGACATGCCCGCCGCCATGGGGTGACCGCCAAAGCCGAGCAGAATATCTTTTTGCGTGGTGATGGCTTCGGTGATGTGCAAGCCTTCAATGGAACGCGCCGAGCCGCGCAAGATGCCGTCTTCGGATTCGTTGAAGAGGATGGCGGGTTTGTGATACCGCTCGACCAGTTTGTTGGCGACGATGCCGACTACGCCGCCCGCCCAGCCGGGGTTGGAAAGGATGATGAC
>JACAEP010000024.1 GCA_013388795.1 Chloroflexota bacterium
AGTTGATACAGTTTGAACATCGCCGGTTCGAGGAACTCCTTCACATTCGCCGGATCGCGCATCACCGACGTCGGGCGGACGGCTTCATGCGCCTTCTGCGCCGACGCGGATTTGGTCTTGTAAATGGGCGCTTCAGAGGGCAAGTAATCCGCGCCATACCGTTCCATCACATACTTGCGCGCCTCATCCTGCGCCAGCGTGGAGACGTTGGTCGAGTCGGTTCGCATGTAGGTGATCAGACCCGTCGCGCCGCCCTCGCCCACATCCTGACCTTCATACAAGCCCTGCGCCAGAGCCATCGTCCGTTTCGCGGTAAAACCGAGTTTCTTCGAAGCCTCCTGCTGGAGGGTCGAAGTTGTGAATGGAGCTAGCGGCTTTTGTCGTTTCTCGCCGCGTTTGATCTTCGAGATGACATATTCAGCCGTTTCCATGTCGATCAGGATCGGGTCAACCGTCTCACGATTGGGGAGTTCTGGTTCCTTCTCGTCAATACGCGCTAGTTTTGCAATGAACGAAGATTTCAATTTCTCGGCTTTGAATTCGCCATGAATGGACCAATATTCGACCGGCTTGAAGTCTTCGACCTCCCGCTCCCGGTCCACAATCAGGCGCAGGGCAACGGATTGCACACGTCCGGCGGAGAGCCGTCCGCGCACTTTTTCCCACAGAATCGGGCTGATGCTGTAACCCACGAGACGGTCCAACACGCGCCGCGCCTGCTGGGCATTGACCAGGTTCATATCAATGCTGCGCGGATGTGAAAACGCCTCCGAGACGGCGGGCGCGGTGATCTCATGAAAGACCACCCGCTTCGTGCGTTCCGGTTCAATACCAGCCGCTTCCATCAAATGCCACGAAATGGATTCGCCCTCGCGGTCGGGATCGGTGGCGAGATAGACCTCTTCGGCTTTCTTCGCCAGTTGCTTGATCTCTTTAACCACATCTTTCTTTTCATTTGGCACGCGATACTTCGGCTCGAAGTTGTTGTCCACATCCACTGATAATTGCGACTTCAGCAGGTCGCGCACATGCCCCACCGACGCGCGGACAGTGTAACCCCTGCCGAGAAAACGCCCGACCGTTTTTGCCTTGGCAGGCGATTCGACGATGACCAGTTTCCCTTCGCGCACTTCCACCTTCTCCGGCTTCGGCGGCGGAGTCAGACCAACATGGGTTTCAGTCTTGCCCATGCGAAAGAGTTTAGTGCCGCATTCGGGGCATACCCCCGTCGTCACCGCCGACCCTTTGGCGTTGAATCCCGCAACGGGGTCTTTGATCTCCCGTTTGGTTTTGCATTTCATGCAATATGCTTCCATTTAAAAAAATATCCTCCAGCGCATTCCTCGCAAATGTGGAACAAGTCCATAGACTTGCTCTACGCGCGCGTCGATCCAGTATATACAAAACATCCCGCAAGGATAAACCTTACGGGATGAACATTCTACAACAAATTCCATTTTTTTTGCAAACGCCAATCTGGGAAGCACGACAGTTCTTTTTAGAGGAATTTTTCCTGCCCGTGCTTTTTCAAATGTTCCACAATATCGCGCACTTTTTGAGACTGGTCTGTTTTGCAAACCAGTAAAATGTCCGGCGTATCAACAATCACGGTATCATCCACGCCAATGGTCACAATCAATCGTTCACTCCCGCCGCCATAAATCATGGTGTTATGTGTTTCATGCGAAAGATGCAAATTCATGTTCGTAGCAATGTTGCCGTTCATGTCGGGTAAAAGCACCTCAAAAAGAGAAGACCACATGCCAACATCGCTCCAGCCCAACCCGCCTGCCGGAAGAACTGCCGCGCAATCGGCCTTTTCCATGATGCCATAATCTACTGTGACGGTATCTAGTTTCAGCCAGGTGTCTTTCAATACCTGCTCCTGCCGGCTCGTCCCCCAAGCGCCCCGGATGGTTTCCAAAGCGGAGTGCAAGTTTGGCATTTGTTTCCTGATCTCGCCAAGAATCGCATCAGCGCGCCAGATGAACATGCCGCCATTCCATGAATGATCGCCAGATCGGAGCAACTGCTGGGCAGTTTGTTCATTCGGCTTTTCTTTGAAACTCTTGACCTGATAAGCCGGATATTTGTAATCGCCAACCAGGGGTTGACCTTGCTGGATATACCCATACGCCGTAGACGGATTTGTGGGCGTGATGCCTAACACAACCAAATACCCATCTTCCGCAACATCAAAGGATGCTCTTAACAAGTAATGAAACAGATCCACATTTCGAATGAAATGGTCGGATGACAAAACCGCAATCGAAGCCTGCGGGTCTTGCTGATGCAGCGCCATTGCCGCCAACCCCACCACCGAAGCCGTCCCACGCGGAGCCGGTTCTAAAATGTAATTCGCCGCAGGAATCTCAGGTTGCTGCTGCATCATCTCACGAGCCTGATCTTCCACTGTCACAACGAATATCCTTTCCAGCGGGAACAACCCCTGCAAACGCTTCACTGTGCTTTGAAATAAAGTCTCTTCGCCCAATAGAGGGATTAATTGCTTGGGTCTCTCTTTGCGCGAAACAGGCCACAAACGGGTGCCCCCGCCGCCTGCCATAATCACCGCATATCGATGTTCCAACATTTATGGATTCTCCTTATACCCTGCCTGTCCTTCGCGAACAGCCACATAATTCATGCCGCCCACCTGCCGCACCATGCCCTTTAATTCCATTAAGACGAGCGTGGCGGAGATTTTCTCAATTGGCAGTTCAGATTGACGGCGGATTTCATCCACATGCATGGGCTCAGCGCCGAGCGTATTCAACAGCAGCGTCTCAGTCTCGTCAGATGGCAAAACCTTTCGGGCTGTCTTTTGCTTATCCATGCGCGTCAGATCAAGCGCCTGCATCAAATCCATTGGGGTCAGCAAAGGCTGCGCGCCCTTTTGAAGCAAGCGATTTGCGCCTTTGCTCTGCGGCGCAAGAATACTGCCTGGAACTGCAAAAACTTCACGCCCCTGCTCTGCCGCAAACTCCGCCGTGATCAAGGAGCCGCTGGTTTCTGCGGCTTCGATCACCACCACCGCCAAGGATAAACCTGAAATAATTCGATTACGCGGCGGGAAGTTCGACGCATCGGGCGGCGTGCCCACGGCATAGTCACTCATGACCGCGCCGCGCTGCATCATCTGTTCGGCGAGGGCGCGATGCTCTGGCGGGTAGATCTTATCCACGCCTGAGCCAAGAACCGCTATGGTGCGCCCACCCGCTTTGAGCGCGGTCTGATGCGCGATGGCATCCACTCCACGGGCGAGTCCGCTCACGACGGTGATTCCGTTGGCAGCGAGGAAAGAGGCGATCTCTTCCGTCACCTGCCTGCCATACGGCGTAACCTTGCGCGTGCCCACGATGGCAACTGCAAACAAGTCATCCATCAAATATTCACCGCGGATGTACAACACCGGCGGCGGCTGGTCGATCTCTTTGAGCCGATTGGGGTAGGTTTCGTCTGCCCAAGTCAGGATGGTGATGCCTTGCGCTTCGATCTTAGCCAACACCTGATCCAGGTCTATTTGTGTTCTTGCCCCGACCACTTTCTCTGCTAATTTCGCCCCCAAACCGGCTTCCATTAATGCAGATGCATCAGCCTTCCACGCAGACTCAAGATCGCCAAAATAAGCGACCAAACTTTGCATCCAGACTGCCCCAATACCTTTGATTAAGTTAAAACCAATCCAGTACTTTTTATCATCCATGTTTGAAAATTGTATCATTCCCCATTTCAATTTACGACTTAGAGCAATCCTTCGATGATGTGGACCTGCATGATTTTGTCAGTCATATTCACATCCAACACTACATCCGGGATGGCAGGCAGAAGAATTTCTTTGCCGTCTTCTTTTACAATGACATAGACATCGTTTGCGCCGGTTTCGAGGACTTCGTTCAACATACCGAGCTTTTCGCCTGCCTCGGTCATCACGGTCAGACCGATCAGGTCATGCTTGTAGTATCGCCCTTCCGGCAAGGCGGGTACTTCACTTGATTTGACATACATCCACTGGTTGCGAAAACGCCCGACGGTTTCTGGTGAGTCAAAGCCGCCCAGCTTGACCAGCAATCCATTTCCGTATGGGCGTGCCGAGGCGATGGTGAACGTTTCATAGGCTTCGCCCACATACACCTTGCGCCCCGCCTTGATGCGTTCTGGAAAGTCGGTGTGCAAATCCATGATGATCTCGCCCACAACCCCATGCGGACGGCGCAAATACCCGATGGCTAAATAAACAGGCCCGCCTTTGGGCGAGCCTGTTTTCTTTTCTTCGCCGGTCATCAGGAGGGTTCCGTGACGTCCAGGGTGGCGTGCTTGCCCTGGCGTTCTGCCGACACCCGCAGCAAGGCGCGAATGGCGTTCGCTACTTTGCCACTCTTGCCAATCACACGCCCCATGTCGTCTTTGGCGACGGTCAACTCAATGCGTGGGCGGTTGCCTTTGGTTTCAGTCACCACCACATCTTCGGGGTGGTCTACCAGCGATTTGGCAATGTATTCGATCAGGTCTTTCATAAATACCATCCTGTCATTGTGAGGAGCGCCCTTAATCTTCGCGGCAAAGCAGTCTCATACTTAATTAGTCGCCTTACGCAGTTGTAACTCTGTGGCTGGGTTTCAAGGTAATTTTGACCGCCGTCCGCGGTCAAAAGGCACAGGGTTAGCAATGGCGCGTAAGGCAAGTTAATTATTAAGAGATTGCTTCGAGTGGAAGAACGCCACCCTCCCAATGACATAAGTCTGTTTACTTACGGGTCTTGACGGGCGCAGCGCGCTTGGCTTCCGCTTCAGCGGCTTCAGCAACGAGGGTTTCCACGGCTTCACCCTTCTTGAAGCGCTCAAAACGCTCGAGGGTTCCGGCTGCTTTCAGCACCTGCGCCGCGGATTCGGTCGGCTGGGCGCCATTCTTCATCCAGTGGTAGATACGATCTTCGTGCAATTTAATCGTGGCAGGATTGGTGCGTGGATTATACACACCCAAAATTTCCAAAAAGCGGCCATCGCGAGGAGCTTCCTTATCCGCAGCGACGAGGCGGTACGTGGGTTGGCCCTTGAGACCAATACGACGTAAACGAATTCGAACCATTTTAACTTACTCCTTTAGATTTTTTTTTGATTACGTTTCAGACAGGCCAGAGAGGGTGGCGGGCTGAAATCGCGGGCTGTATTTTACCAGAGAAACCCAAGATTCCTGAAAAATATGCAACCTTGGCAACTTGGGTAGGTTACTCAAACATTTTCCCCAAGCCCCTGCCGCCGGTCTTTTGAATGGTCTTCATTAATTTTTGCGCCTCACGAAACTGCTTGATAAGCCGGTTTACGTCCTGCACATCCATGCCGGAACCGGCGGCAATGCGGCGGCGGCGGGAGGCGTTCAAAATGTCTGGATTGCGGCGTTCTTTCAGCGTCATCGAATTGATGATGGCTTCGGATTGTTTAAATTGTTTTTCAACAAGTGACGGGTCTATACCGCGAGCCGCCCGACCCATCTGCCCGGGCAGCATTTCCATGATCTGCGCGAGCGGTCCCATCTTTTTCATTTGGTTCATTTGCTCAAGCCAATCCTCCAGCGAGAATTCACCCTTCATCATTTTTTTCGCCTGTTTTTCGGCGGTTTCGGCATCGTAGGCGGCTTCGGCTTTTTCGATCAAGCCGATCAGATCGCCCATACCGAGAATGCGGGAGGAAAGGCGGGACGGATCATACGACTCAAGCGCATCGAGTTTTTCACCCGTACCGATGAACTTGATGGGGATCCCGGTCACAGAGCGGATTGAGATTGCCGCGCCGCCGCGGGAATCACCGTCCATCTTGGTCAGGACGAGCCCCGTCAGCGGAATGGCATCTTTGAAGCCCTGTGCAATATTCAAGGCTTCCTGACCGATCATCGAGTCGATCACGAGAAGGGTATCCACCGGTTTGACATTTGCAGAAATGGCTTTGACTTCATCCATCAACTGCGCGTCCAGTTGGGACCGTCCGGCTGTGTCCACCAAAACGAGGGTGTAGCCGCCCTTTTCGGCTTTATCCACGGCTCGCTTCGCGAGTTCGGG
>JACAEP010000342.1 GCA_013388795.1 Chloroflexota bacterium
GTACCGCCTGTGGCGGTTCCATTCGACTACTGAGCGCCCCTTTTCGGATGGGCATCTGTCCGCATTGTCAGGCAGACCTTCGCTGCGGTTCCGCTCCGCCGCTCTCTAGTGAAGCATTTACACGAGCGCAGCGACAGTGGCGTGACCTCGAATTTCTGCTCCTGCCTCAGTCATGGGAAAGAACCAGGTCGCTGGAAACAGTCCTGGCTGCGGGAACCGCGTTTGAGCGTACTCGGCGACAAACCAGGCAGAGTGCCAACCAGGTGGGAGCGCAAACGGGCATCTTGAGCGCGGGCATTCGCGCAGTTGAGCGTGGCAGTGTCGGTCTTGCGGGAGCGCAGTTCATGCGCTATGTCCACTACGCAGACTATCTGAGCGTATCGCTGGAGCAAATGTTTACCGACGGGCTGGCGCATTATGCACCGTTCCCAGAAACCTTCACACGAGAACAGCGCCTTGAAGCCCAACTCACCCAGGCAGTCGTGCATCTTCAGTCCACCGGACAGCCCATTGACGACTCGACGCTGCGCGTCTGGACGGGATTTAGCCTCAAAACGCTGCACCGACACCCTGCCACACATGCTGTGCTGCGTCGCCTGGAAACGGAGGCGCTCGACAACCGGGAAAGGATGCTGTTAGAGCAGGTGGAAACCGCCATTCGCCTTCAACAAGCTCAGGGGAAACCCGCCTACCGGAAAGATATTTCTCAAAAGACGGGGGTGAGTACACGCAGCTTGAAGACTTACCCCCGTGTCCACGAACGGCTCAACAGCCTCAACCGTCGCTCACCAGATGAAAAACCCACTCGGATGCTGCGCTGCGAACAAACCTTACTGACGCAGGCACAGCAGGTCATTAAGGCTTTTTTGGAGGAAGGACAACCTGTCACACAAGAGCGTGTCGCTGCCGCACTCGGACTCAGTTTAGCGCATCTTCACCGTGCCTATCCTAAAGTCATGGCACTGCTCAAGCAGTCGCGCACACTTCATGCGACACAAACTGACCAGATGCTGCTGACACAGGCAGAAGCAGCGGTCCAGCAGTTTCATGCGGAACACCAGGTCGTGACCCGAAAAGCGGTGGCACGCTGCTTGGGAATCCATGTGAATACCCTCAGTCGTTACCCGCAGGTATGCGACTACCTCAAAACCGTTTGCGACGAGGAGTTTGCACGTCAGAAAAATGCGCGGGTGGACAAAGTGGCATGTGCGCTTGACGCGCTGCAAGCACAAACCCACGCATCCATACTCACTCAGGCGGTCATCTGCAACAAGGCAGGATTCAACGAAAGCGCAGCACGGCACCATCCCGAACTCAAAGCCATGATGATGCCGCTACTAGAGGCACAGCAAGCTCAGCAGAGACAGCAGTTGTTGCAACGTGTGAACGAAGCGGTAGCGACGCTGAACCAGCAAGGAAAAAAGGTCTCCATGCCTGCGGTCAGTCAGCTCGTCGGCAGGTCGTTGGCGAATTTGCGTGACTACCCGGAGATTGTTGAACGGGTGCGTCAGGCACGACTGGACCGACGGGATGCCTACGAATCTCAACTCCTGGCGCTCATTGAACAGGCTGTGCCGCAGTTGGAAACAGCAGACCAACCGCTCACCCAAAAAGCGATCTGTACCGTGATGGGCATATCGCCCAATACTTTGCGTTACTACCGCAGGGCAAAGGCAGCGGTGGACGCGATTGCTTCACAATACCACCGCGAGTGTCACACGCCTTGGCAAGACCGTTACCGTTCGCCTGATTAAGCACTCGAATGACCGCGAAACACGCTTTTGCGGTCATCTTTTTTCTACACTTATGTTGGAAAATCCGGCTTTTCTACAGTTACGTTGGAATTCACAAGGCATGGAGATAAGGGAGGAGTTCGTCGCGGCAGACGGGCAGGCTGCGGACAGCTAATCCATCCACACTGACATAGCTGACGAAGGTCGTCACGGGCTGGCGGTGCAGCAGTTTGTAGATGTAGCCTGCCACGACGCACGCGATGAGATCATTGATAAGCAGATGCTGCTCGCCGCGTGCCACCAGATCGGCACAGGACAGGGTCGGTTGTGGCACTGGTTGCGGTTCAGGTTCGAGCAGTTGGGGAAACAGCAATCCTGGACTGGGCAGATAGCGATACTTCCCCTGGTCGCCGTCGATGTGGCGCAGCAGTGTATCCCGATCTGCCGAGTTGCCGATGCACACCTGCCCGCTGTCGAAATGATTGCCTGCATCCAACCAGATGCCTTCGGCTTTCGCCAGCTCGCGACGGGCAAGATGATTATCCACGCAGCCAATCACGAGGTTGCCGTGCCGCTCGATATGCCGCCGGGCATCCAACGGTTGATCGATGGCTTCAATCTCAAGTCCGAGCGCCTGATTGAAGCGGCGCGCCAGTACACGGCTCTTGTTCTGCCCGATGTCGCCTGCCGCGAACATTTGCCGTCCAACATTCTTCTCCTCGACCACATCCGGGTCAACAAAAACCACTCTGGGGAGGTGCAGGCGGGCGCGGTGCATATCGTAAAGGGTTCGCGCCAGACTGCGCGCCACTTGCGACCCGGTGCCGCCTAAGCCCACGACGGTTATCGTTTGCAGATTCATATACGGATCAAAAACCTTCATACACGCTCATCTCCTAACACCTGCGCCAGTGTCTTCTTGACTGGCAGCAAATCGGACTTTGGATAAGCGCGAGCCTTGCGCGCTTCAAGCTGGATGAGTTTCTGCCGGATGTCCTGCGGGTGCGATTTCGATTTGCCGTTGCAACCGTGATCGCCGAAACGACTGCCGAGGAAGATTGCCCAATCGTCGGTCAGCGAACTGCCCTTGAGCGCTGTTTCGGACACGGTTGGCACACTGCCCCAGCAAATGCTGCCGCTGTGAAACACGTTCGGCAGCGGCAGGTGAAACAAGGGGATGTCGAGCTTGTCCGGGCGCTGTTTCACCGCGTAGACCTGATACTGCGGCGTTTTGTCATCCGCCGTCACCCGGATCATCAGCATTCCCGGCAGCGGCACCCGCAGCGGCGCGTCCGAGCCTTCAAAATACAATCCGGTTTTACCCGGTGGACGATACTCGACGACGGTTTTCTTTACACCTTCGTATCGCACAAGCAGTGTATTCCCGCTCATCAATCCCGTGTCAAAGCCAACCTTTGCCGAAAGCGCCAGCGCGATTTGCGCTGGATCCACCGGGTATTCAGCTACCCGGTCACCGTCCCACTTTTCGAGCATCACGCCGTAGCTGTAAAATCTAAGCACAAGCGAGGGCTGTTCGGTCAACACCCGATCTAACGCTCGGCCAGACACATCGAACGCGAGGGTTGTCATGGCGTTTCTCCTTGGGTAATTTGCTGATTGCTTTGTAGATGCGCCGCACATTGTCGCGCAGCGCGGTTAGAACGCTGGGATGTGTTTGCAGGAATTTCAGTCCACTGAGGGCAAAACCGATGATTTCATCTGCCTCGTGGATGATGGCAGCAGCGAAATCAATGTTCTCCTGTTCCCACGACAGTGGTTGGAATTCGCATATCGTTTCATAGTCAAAGTCGATGGTGGAGTTGCCCGAACATGCGAACAACCACTGCATCAACCACGACAGGTTGCGGTAGCCTTCATCGGGGTGATTTTCCAGGCTGGCGGCGATGTGCTGTCCAGCGATGTGGGCACATTCCGGCACTTCGACCTGGTAGGGATGCGCGGTTGGGTCAATGCCGAAAGCCTGCACAACGGGGATCACATCGGGATGGCTCTGGTAGAACTCCGGTTCTTCGAGGGTGACGCCATAGGCGGGCATCGGAATGCCGTAGGGCATAAACTCGAGGTTCTCTAGCGGGATACCCAGCTTCTCGATTTCGCCGCCCACCAGACGTTCAACTTCTGCCCACGAACTGCCGGAACGCAGCTGTTCAATCACCTGCACATAGATGTCCGGAAAGGAGTCGCGCACGATACGCAGCGCTAGGCTGAGGGTATCGCCGTCCTCCCCATAATCATCTTCGTCAGCGAACACCTCCCAGAACGGATCCAACCATGCCACTGTGTTCGCCAGACACAACACGGGGTCGGCACTCATCCCTGCAATGAGAAGCTGCTGGGCTTCAAGTAAACTGCTCATAATCCATACTCCATCAGTTGCACCGATGTCAGCGGCACAGCAGCAAGCTGGCTGATCTGCGTGGCGGCATACGCGCAGCGGCGGGTGTAGCTCACCAGTTCTATGACCGCCTCGACCATTTGACTGCGAGCGATGCCTGTTGGGAACCAGCCGCCCTGGGGCTGGAGACTGCCCTGTTTGAGCAGTTCCATCCCCAGCAGTTTGACTGGTTCAACCTGTGCCAGGCAGTCTCGCAGGCTTTCAACCGTGTGACTTGGTGCATAAAATTTCCTCATTTTGAAGCATATCCTTGCCAAATCGGACGAAAATGGGGTGGTTGTGTGGTCGTTGAAGCATCGGTTTTGAAGCATATCCTGTCCAAAGTCATGAATTTGGAAGCATAAAGCGTCCCATCGTTTAGAGGCGGCTTGGATATGCGACGGGAACAACTGCTGAGCAGAGGATGTCATTCTCCGCTCAGCAGCCATTAGAAGGTGCGTGAAACCATAACGTGTCCCCTACGATTTGAAAGCATAAAGCGTCCAAACGGACATTTTATGGTTTAAGTCACAGTCAAGCCTGCGCCCATCATGGTGGCTATCCTTTTCGCCCTGGCTGCGGCAGAAACTCGATCAGCGGCGTGCCGTCTTCGAGCTGGCTCTCGCGGATGGTGGCATTGGCGATCTCCGGGTAGCTGGACTTGAGCAGCGAACGAACCTGTTCGTTCAACAGCCCTGACATGCTGGCATCTTCGACGATGCGGACGGTGCCGGTTTTGAACACGCGCGGTTTGGATGTGATTGGGTCAGACATGAGATTGTTTTCCTTTCGTGATGTGAACGAACTGGACTTACATCAAGCCGGGTTGGTCGGATTGCGTTTCGGAATAGCTACCATTGGCTAACGCAGGTTCAAGCGCAATTTCAGCGTCCTCGTCTGAACCGTTTTCTGGCTGGGGAGTGGCATCCCCCAGGCTCACAAAATCTTCGAGACTGAACAGACCCATCTCGCTATCGGTGAGATGTTTCATCTTCCGCATCGTCGCGTACACATCGTCGATGCGGATCGGTGAAGCGCCGTCCCACAGACCACCGTCAATCAGTTTTGCCGCGATCAGCACCGCCTGTTTGTAGGCGGCAGCATCTGTCTCACCACCGACGAGCTTCAGGTGGCTGATCCTGACCGTCTTTGTCCCTTTCCTGAGCGGGATGTCGATGGTCGGTTCTCCTTCCACAGGCGGAGTGGGTACGGCTTTCTTACTCGCAGGCTTCGGTTTCGTTTCTGTTTTGGGTGGGGTTTTCGGCGTTTCGGGAATGACGGGTGGATTGTCTTCCAGGAGACCGAGTTCAATGGTGGCTTCGCGGATGGCGGTGATGA
>JACAEP010000061.1 GCA_013388795.1 Chloroflexota bacterium
CAATATTTCCCAGGGCGAAACAGACCTGACAGGTTTCCGAAAACCTGTCAGGTCTTGTTGGTATATAATCTCCCCATGCTCCCCGACCTGCAAATGAAAGACCATCTGCGCCTGCGCAAACCGCATCCCTGCGGCTCGTATGAGTGGACGGTCGTGCGCCTCGGCGCGGATATCGGTTTGGAATGCAAAGGCTGCCAGCGCCGCGTGATGCTCACCCGCCGCGAACTGGCAAAACGGATGAAGGCGAATCTGTCGCAGCAGGAACGGGAAAAACAAAGCGACTCAGAAGAAAATAAAACGTAGATAGAGACAAACAAGGAGCATACATGGATCCACAGAACACAGAACTCCCCATTAGTTCGCTTCGTATCGGTTTATTTACCGACACCTACGCCCCACAGGTGAACGGCGTTTCTGTTTCTCTGCAAATGATCTCGGAGGGATTGAAAAAGCGCGGACATCAGGTCACTATTTTTGCGCCGAAGTTCCCCGGCTACAAAGACGATGAGCCCAATGTAATGCGGCTGCCCTCGCTCAAGTATTTGAACAATCCGCCCATATATGTCGCCGTGCTTGGCACGCCGCGCTCGACATGGAAACTGACGCGGGAAAACTTCGATGTGCTTCATGCGCACAGCCCCCTGAGCGTCGGTTTGCTGGCTTATCTCACGGCTTCCACCAAACGCCTGCCGCTGATATATACCTATCACACATCCATCACAGACTATACCCATTACGTCAAGTTCATCGGCGGAACAAGATTGCTGAACCGCGCCGCTGTATGGTTCAGCAAGGCCTCCACAGATTTGGGCGACCAGATCGTGGTGCCATCGCCAAAGTTTTATCGTCTTTTGCTTGCCCAAAAAGTAAAGCAGCCCATTACAGTCATCCCAAACGGCATCGACCTGAGCATGTTCAAAACAGTGAAAGCCCCCGGCGTGTTAAGAAAGAGGCTGGGATTGGATGCTGATGCGCCGATTCTGCTCACCGTCGGGCGCATGGACCCGGAGAAACGGCTGGAATTCATCGTCGAAGCCTTCGACCTCATTGCAGACCGTGTTCCGAATGCGCATCTGGTTTTCGCGGGCGATGGCGGCTCGCGGAAAAGCGTTGCCGAGAAGGCAAATGCCACCCGCGCAAAAGACCGCATTCATTTTCTCGGTATGGTCAACCGCGCCGACCTGCCGGATATTTTGCATGATGCCAACGTGTTCCTTTCAGCCTCCACCACCGAAGTACACCCCATCTCGGTCATCGAAGCGATTGCCTCCGGCTTGCCCTTCGTTGCCGTGCAAGACGAAGCCTTTGAAGGCATGCTCGACGATGGACAGAACGGATATGCCGTTCCGCTGGATGTAAAAAAATACGCCGACACGCTTGCCAGCCTGCTCCCCGACCGTGAACGCCTGAAGCGTTTTGGTCAACGCTCACTGGAATTGAGCGAAAAATACTCCATCGAAGCCCAGGTCAAATCGCTGGAAAAACTTTACATGGAAGCCATTTTGCAAAACTGGCGCGGTAATTTTTTCAAACGCATGATCCCACAGAACATCAACCGCATTCCCACACGTATTAACCGCGTCCTTCGGATGGAGATTGGTAAGATCCTGCCTAATCGAAAGAAAAAATAGCCGGGACTTCATTCCTACGCGCTACAATTTATGGGATTGCATGCTTCATCATCCCTGTTGCGTTAACGAACTCAGGGGGAGGGTATAATTCCACCTTGATGCCCATCCTAAATGTACACATGCTGGAGTTTTTCAGCCGGAGTCCTGAACAAACCAGACGAATTGGTATGCGTCTTGGCAGTCTGCTTCAGGCGGGCGATGTCGTCTGTCTGCAAGGCGATCTTGGCGCAGGCAAAACCACTTTTACACAAGGGGTGGCGCAGGGATGGGGGGCGCTTGACGCCGTTTCAAGCCCGACGTTTATTTTGGTCAATCCATATCGCCGCGCCGATGGCGCTCAACTTTTTCACCTAGATGCCTACCGGCTCGAAACCGTGCCGGAAGCGGAGCAGCTCGACCTTGACTCTATGCTCGCTGAGGGCGCACTCATCATCGAGTGGCCCGAACGCCTGGGTGATCTTATCCCTGCCGAGCATTTACATCTTCGCCTCGAACACATTTCGGAAGAACGCCGCCAGATGAATTTTCACGCGCATGGCAGCCATTACGACACCCTGCTCGATGCCATTCGCCAGTCTATGGTGGGAGGGTAATCATGCTTCTGGCAGTTGATACCTCCACTGCGCTTGTTGGTTTGGCTTTATACGACGGTGACCAAGTTCTTGGTGAAATGACATGGACCACCAAACAGCATCACACCACCGAACTCTCCCCGGCTCTTTCCGGACTTTTGAAACGCTGCGGCGTGACCATAAGCATGGTCAACGCTTTGGGTGTTGCCATTGGACCTGGGTCGTTCACCAGTTTGCGCGTCGGTCTATCGCTGGTGAAGGGAATTGCGCTGGCGCGCAGCCTGCCTGTGATGGGCATCTCCACCTTGGATGTGATTGCCGCGGCGCAGCCTTTTGCGAAGCATTCGCTAGTTGCCGTGTTACAAGCCGGGCGGACGCGAGTCGCTTACAGGGTGTACAAAAGCGACAAGAACACGTGGCAGGCCGAGGGATTGGTAAGAAGCGGAACGTTGGATGAGTTGCTGGCAGAGATTGAGAGCCCAACGATAATTGCAGGCGAGTTGACATCCGAAGAAAGAAAGAAAATATCCAGGGTGAAGCGCCTGCAATTGGCATCTCCTGTTTTGTGTGCGCGCAGACCCGCTGTGCTGGCGGAGCTGGCCTGGAAGCGCTGGCAGGCTGATGATGCCGATGATGCTGCCGCGCTTGCGCCGATCTATTTGCATGTAGCCGGCACGCCGATCCATTAATATTAAACCTGACAGGTATCAACCAATGAATTCAGATTTACCCACTGCTGATAGCGGCCCGTCAGGTCTTTTGATTCGTAAAATGATCCATGCCGACCTTGAGCAGGTGATCGCGATCGATCAAGTGTCATTCTCGCTTCCATGGCCGAAACGTTCATTTCAGTACGAGTTGGATGAAAACATCACTTCACGCTGCTGGGTTGTGGACGTCGACCGGCGCGTCGCAGCGATGATGGTTGCCTGGATGATCATTGATGAATTCCATGTTGCGACGATTGCGACCCATCCCGACTATCGCAGGCGGGGAATTGGAAAAAAACTATTGATCCATGCGCTCTTGGCTGCTAGAAAAGAAGGCGTGCTTCGCGCTTTTCTCGAAGTGCGTGAGACGAACGAAACTGCGCTGCGCATGTATCGAAGTTTGGGTTTTGTGGAAGATGGCCGCAGGAAAGCGTATTACAAAGACAATCAGGAAGATGCCGTTCTGATGTCGTTGAACGATTTGACGCATCTATAAGGAGACGGAATGTCTGCCGCTGCGACGCTTGACCGAATTGCCCGTGAGGTATCTGTTTGCACGAAGTGTGCCCTGCACGAATCTCGCAAGAAAGCAGTGACGGGCGAAGGTCCGGCAGATGCGGAAATCATGTTCATTGGGGAAGGACCAGGGTTTCATGAAAATGAGCAGGGGCGCCCGTTTGTGGGGGCCGCTGGCAGGTTTTTAGACCAGTTACTGCAACAAGCCGGGTTGACTCGCTCGAATGTTTTCATAGCGAATGTGGTTAAGTGCCGCCCGCCTGCCAACCGCGACCCACAGCCTGATGAATTGACGGCATGTCGTGAATATCTGGATGATCAGATCGAGGCGATCAACCCGAGTATTATAGTGACGTTGGGGCGCATTTCCATGGGACGGTATTTTCCCGGCGCAAAGATCACTTCTGTTCATGGGCAGATGCAAAATATCGAAGGAAGGTTTATCATTCCCATGTATCACCCGGCGGCAGCGCTTCATCAGCCTGCCTTGCGCCCGTCCATTATGGCGGATTTTGCGAAACTCCCCGATCAGTTGAATGAAGCGCGCGCAGCATTGGGCAGACCGGTTGTTGAAACGAAAAAAAATTCGGCTGTGCAGAAGACTGAAACGCCGCAGCAGTTGAGTTTATTTTGAAGTTGAAGGTAGTGATATGAATATAAAAGAAGGTTTGATCAAGAAGTTGAAAGATAAGAGCGCCCGGGTGGCGATCCTTGGTTTGGGGTATGTGGGGCTGCCCCTGGCAGTTGTGTTTGGCGAGGCGGGCTTCAAGGTGACGGGCGTGGACCCGGACAAGCGCAAGGTAGATTGGTTGAATAAAGGCGAGTCTTACATTCCTGATGTCAAGACCGAAGCCGTGGCGAACCTTGTCAAAGATGGAAGGCTGACCGCCACCACGGATTTCTCGGTCTTGAAGGATATGGATGCAGTCAGCATTTGTGTGCCGACCCCATTGCGCCAGACTGGTGACCCGGATATGTCGTTCATTGTGTCTGCCATGGAAGAGTTGAGCAAGTACATGCATAAAGGCATGGTGGTGGTGTTGCAATCCACTACCTATCCGGGGACGACGCGTGAGTTGTTGTTACCGAAACTTGGCACGGAGCGCAATCTTACTGTAGGGGAAGATTGGTTCCTTGCGTTTTCGCCGGAGCGCGTGGACCCGGGGCGTGAAGATTACACGACCAAAAACACGACCAAGGTTATGGGGGGCATTACCGAAGCCTGTGGCGAGGTGGCGACCGCCTGGTA
>JACAEP010000343.1 GCA_013388795.1 Chloroflexota bacterium
TGATAGAGCGCGGTGCGCTCGGCGCACATCGTCAGACCGTAGCTGCTGTTTTCGACGTTGCAGCCGGCGAAGATCGAGCCGTCTTCGGCCTCGATCGCCGCGCCGACGAGGAAACGGGAGAAGGGCGCGTGGGCTTTCCCGCGGGCGTCAAGGGCGGCGCGTTCGAGGTCAGTCATCGATCCTCTCCAGAACGGCCTCGATCAGCTTTCTCAAATCGCCGGCGGCGGCCTTGCCGGTCGCCAGCACCTCTCCGTGGCTCAACTCGGCTTGCATGCCCGCGGCCATGTTGGTGACCGTCGAGAGCCCGAGGACACGCACGCCCATGTGGCGCGCGGCGATGGTCTCCGGGACGGTGGACATGCCGGCGAGGTCGGCGCCGATGGTCCGAAGATAGCGGATCTCGGCGGGCGTTTCGAAGCTCGGGCCGGGCAGGGCGGCGTAGACGCCTTCGCCGAGTTCGACGCCGGTTTCGGCGGCAGCCGCCTTCGCGGTTTGCTGAAGCGCAGCGTCATAGGCGCGGCTCATGTCAGGGAATCGCGGGCCCAGAGAATCGTCGTTGGGACCGATGAGGGGATTCGCGCCTTGCAGGTTGATGTGATCGGTGATCAACACCAGTAGGCCGGGGCGATAGTTCGGATTGATGCCGCCCGCGGCGTTGGTGAGGATCAACGTTTTGAGACCCAACAGAGCGAGGACGCGAACGCCGAAGACGACCTCCTGCGGGGTGCGGCCCTCGTACAAGTGAACGCGCCCGCTGAGGACGATGATCTCGCGGCCGGCGGCACGGCCGGTGACGAGCTTGCCGCCGTGGCCCTGCACGGTGGGGACGGGCCACCCGGGGATATCGCGGTAGCCGATCTCCTGGCGGTCCGTGAGCGCGGCGATGAAAGAAGCCTGGGCGCTGCCGAGGACGATGGCGGTGCGCGGCCATTCGGCGCGCCGCGACTTGAGCCAGGCGGCGGCTTCGCGGATCACAGCAGCAACCCCGCGATGGCGGCGCTCATGAAGTTGGCGAGCGTTCCGGCCAACATGGCCTTCAACCCCATCCGCGCCAGATCGCTCTTTCGATTGGGGGCGAGCGCGCCGATCCCGCCGATCTGAATGGCGATGGAAGAGAAGTTGGCGAAGCCGCAGAGCGCGAACGTTGAGATCACGAAGCTCCGCGGATCGAGCGACTGCCGGACTTCGCCGAGCCGGAGGAATGCGATGAACTCGTTGAGGACCATCCGCGTTCCGAGCATATCGCCGACCTGGGAGGCGTCTTTCCAACTCACGCCAAGCAGCCACGCGACGGGCGCGAAGACGATGCCGAACAGCTTCTGCATCGAGGCCGGAACCCAGCCCATCGCAGGCAGTCCATGGATCCAGCCGAGCAGGCCGTTGACCAGGGCGATGAGGGCGAGAAACGCGATCAGCATTCCGGCGATGTTCAACGCGAGTTGCAGACCTTCGCCGGCGCCTCTGGCGGCGGCGTCGATGATGTTGACGCCGGGCTTTTCCACTTCGACCTTGACTGTGCCGGCCGTTTCGGGCTGGCCGTCTTCGGGAACGAGCATCTTGGCGAGGAGCAAGGTGGCCGGGGCGGTCATGATGACGGCGGTCAGCAGGTGCTGGATGTCGACGCCGGCGATCTTGACATAGGCGGCCATCACGGCGCCGCTCACATGAGCCATGCCGCAGGTCATGACGGTGAAGAGTTCGCTTTCGGTCATCCTGGGCAGGAAGGGGCGGATGGTGAGCGGAGCTTCCGTCTGGCCCATGAAGATGCTGGCGGCGACGTTGGTGGATTCAGCGCCGCTGGCTCCCATGACGCGCTGCATCATCCAGGCCATCCACTTGATGACCACCTGCATGACGCCGAGGTAATAGAGGATGGCGAACAGGCTGGCGATGAAGACGACGATCGGCAGGACTTGAAAGGCGAAGACGACGCCGAAGGGGCCGGCCTTGGCGCCCAAGGGGCCGAAGACGAACTTGCTGCCTTCTTCGGCGTATTCGAGCAGCGCGTTGACGGCGACGCTGGCGGCCTGGAAGAGCTTTCCGAAGTCCGTCTTGAGGACGAGGAAGGCGAAGCCGAACTGCAAACCAAGGCCCCAGGCCAGCAGCCTGGGGCGGATGAGCTTCCGGTTTGTCGAGAGCAGGTAGCAGAGACCGAGGATCGATACCAGGCCGAGCAGGCCCGTGAAGCGTTCCATGGTTCGGTCCGCCCGTCTAGCCGACGACGTCGAGGATGAGCTCGCGAGGCTCGGGGGCCTGCGCAGAGATGCGGAAGGCGTCTTCGACGCGTTCGGCGGCTTCGGTGACGCGCTCCTCGTTGGTGAAGTAGATGCGGCAGAGGACGCTGCCTTCGTCGACCTTCTGGCCCACTTTGACTTCGAGGACAACGCCGACGGCGGCGTCGATGGAGTCCTCCTTGGCGTCGCGGCCGGCGCCGATCATGCCGGAGGCGAGGCCGATCTCTTCGGCGTCGATGGCGGAGATGAAGCCGCCGCGGGGGCTGGTGATCTCCATGGCTCCGGTGGCGTTGGGCAGGAGTTCGAAGCGGTCGAGCACCTGCGGGTTGCCGCCCTGGGCCTGGATCATCTGCTTGAGCTTCTGATAGCCCGAGCCGTCGAGGAGTTTCTTTTGGGCGACTTCGCGGGCCTCTTCGATGGTGGTGGTGAGCTTGCCGAGATGGATCATGCGCGCGGCGAGCTCGAGCGAGATCCGGGTGAGATCGCTGGGGCCGGCGTTCTGCAGGGTCTGCGACACTTCCATGATCTCGAGCGCGTTGCCGATGGCGAAGCCGAGCGGCTGGCTCATATCGGTGATGAGGGCCTGGGCGCGGAGGTCGGCGCGGCGGGCGATGGTGGTCATCATCTGGGCGAGCTTGCGGGCGTCGACCTGCCGCTTCATGAAGGCTCCGGTACCGACTTTGACGTCGAGCACGAGGCCGTCGAGCGTGAGGGCGAGCTTCTTGCTCATGATGGAGGCGGCGATGAGGGCGGTGGATTCGACGGTCGCCGTGGCATCGCGGAGAGCGTAGAGCTTGCCGTCGGCCGGGGTGACGGTGTCGCTCTGGCCGATGACGGCGAAGCCGACTTCGGAGAGCTGCTTGCGGAATTCGTCTGCGGTGAGATCGGTGCGGAAGCCGGGGATGGATTCGAGTTTGTCGAGGGTGCCGCCGGTGTGGCCGAGGGCGCGGCCGGAGATCATGGGCACCTTGACGCCAGCCGCCGCGGCCAAGGGGCCGGCGATCAGGCTGGTCTTGTCGCCGACGCCGCCGGTGGAGTGCTTATCGACCTTGGGACCTTCGATCATGCTGAGGTCGAGGCGCTCGCCGGAGGCGATCATCGCTTCGACCATGGCTCCGACTTCGTGGTCCGTCATGTTCTGGAAATAGACGGCCATGAGGAACGCGGCCATCTGGTAGTCGGGGATCTCTCCGCGCGTGTAGGATTCCACGAGCCAAGCGATCTCCTCAACAGCGAGTTCCTCGCCATTGCGTTTGCGCTGAATGAGGTCGATTGTACGCATTTTCAATTGTTTAGGGTAACACTTCGAGTAGGCCCCGGCAAACAGGGAGAGTGCGAGAGGCAGACTTCGCCCTCCGGACTGGCAAGAGCTTCTGCAATCTATGGTAGCGCGGGCCCGGCGGCCGTGGGTTCGGGGCGGGGCATGGGGGTGATTTTCGCGGCGGAGACTGCCTGTTGGTGGACGGGCAGGCAGCAGCGTTTGTATTTGAGGCCGGAACCGCAGGGGCAAGGGGCGTTGCGAGAGGCTTGGGCGGGGGCGTTTGGCTTCGTTTCGACGATTTCGTTTTCGGCTTCGGCGGAAGCGGTTTTGTGATGCTGATTCAAAGAGTTGAGGGCGCGGTCGATGTCGCGGGTGAGGCTACGGTCCCAGCGGTGGAGGCGGGAGATGAAGTTGTCCTGTTTGCCGTCGCTGATGAGGAGCTGGGCGAGGATCCGGTCATGGGTGGCATCGGGGAAGAGGCTGGCGAAGTGGGCGATCTGGGCGGCGATCCAGGCGGCTTCCATGCGGCGGACGCGTTCGCGGCGGAACCAGGCGAAGGCGAGGTCGTGGAGGGTCTGCTCGGATTCGGGGCTAGGGTAGCGGGCGGAGAAGTGGGAATAGATTTGATCGAAGTGCTCGCGCTCGGCGGGGGCGAGGGAGTCGAGGGAGGCATAGAGGCCGTGGCGGACGGCGTTGCGGGAGGAGGCGGCTTTGCCTTCCGGGGTGCGGGGACCGGTGGAGGCGAGGGCGTTGGCGCGGTTGGCTTGGATCTGAGCGGCAGAGGCCATGAGGGGAACTGCTCCTTTCAAACCATTATTGGGAGGGCGGGGCCAAATTCCGGGGGGTGGGGGAAGCTGTAAGTGGTTTTTGGGAAAGGGAGATAGGGGAAGTCCGGAGGGCGGTGACCGGGGTTTCCCTGCTGCAGCATCGCGGTCGCGAGGGAGGTACAGCCTCCAGGTGAAAGGTCTCCGAGTCAGACAACCTCGGCTGGAATCGCGAGGAAGAACCTCGGCATCCTCCGCGCCCTCGACGAAATGTGAGCTTCCTGTTTCCTATGAGCACATCCCCGATGGATGCCATCGCGGCTGAGCGTCCTCCGCGAGTGCGCGGCCGATCTTGCGCGGTCGTGGCTTGAGGCGCGGGAGACAGGCGAGGGGTCCCTGGAGTCTCGGTTGATCGAGCTTGCCGGTCTTCAGCCAATCGGCGAGAGTTGTCAGCATTGAGCCGGCGTCTATGCGTTCGTGGACCGGGCGGCTCTGCCAATAGCGGTAGTCGCCGGCCTTCATTTCCTTGTGGCTGGTGTAGAGCCGGATTGTCTTTTCCATGTTCGGGGGAATGCCTGATCTCGGATTCTCTCTCCGTCCCCAGGCAACCGTACACTGAGATGTAGGGGCACGCGTGGATCACCCTTCCGAAGCCAGCCGTCAACAACCCGGCGTCATGGAGCGCTACGGCAAGCTCACCGAGATGGACCGCTCCTTTGACATCGCCTTTTGGCAGCGTCAGGGTCCAGCCGCCATTTTCGAAGCCGCCTGGCAAATGGTGGTGGAAGTCCATGCCCGCCGTTCCGGTCCAGCAGATGAGCCCAGACTTCAAAGATCTGTTGAAGCTTTTCAACGACTCGGGCGTTAGGTAGCTTGTTGCCGGCGGGCACGCGGCGATGCTCTACAACGAGCCGCTCCACACTAAAGACCTCGCCATCTGAGTCGAGGCGACCGAGGAGAACGCCGGTCAGGTTTTCGGCGCGCTTGCCCGGTTCGGCGCGCCGCTGGCCGGGCTCATTCCCGCGAACTTCGCCTGCGAGGGCTTCTTCTATCAGTTGGGCGCCCCTCCGGTGCGAGTCGACGTGCTGATGTCGATCGAAGGCGTCCGATTCGCTGAGGCCTGGCCGAACCGCACCGAATCCGAATTCGGGGGCCAAATCGTCTTCTTCATTGGCAAGGCGGATCTCGTTCGCAACAAGCGTGCCTGCGGGAGGCGGATCGACCTGCATGATGCCGATCAGTTCGAGTCGTGGCCGGACGAGGGTGGTGATGAACCTACGAAGAGGAGTTACCCTACCGGTTCGCCGTCGTGAACGCGATTGGAACTCAATCGCGCCGGCGCGATTGAGTTCCAGCCGGGTGGCCGCATCGCGCCGCGCGGTCACAACTTCAACATTCAGGACTGTGCAGCGGTCCAACATTCTCCGCAGGGCCCTTTCGTGCGCCTCGCGGCGGCGAGACCGGGCGCTGCCGAAAGCGAACTCCTCGGCGACGAGGACGGTGAGCGCAACCTCCCGGGCCTCGGCGACAATTTCGACGGCCTCCGGTGTGTTTTCAAGGAATGCAGAAAGGGCATCCGCGTCGAGGATCACGCGAGGTCCTCGGGTTCGAATTTCTCGAATTCCAGGCGGATCATCTGTTCTTCTCCTCGATCGCCTACTGCCTGATACAGTCGCTGCGGCGCCTGGGGCAGGCTGGGATCCAGACGGCGAAAGCGCAGCGCCAGAGGATCCGGGTGAAGCCGCTCAAAATCGGGGCCCGGAATTGGATGACGGCGCATAAGGTCCGGGTGTCGATGGCCGAGGGCTGCCCGTTTGCGGAGGCGTTCGGCCAAGCTTTCCGGAAACTGAAGGAGGCAGAGCGGCTTTTGCCACAGGCCGGTGGGATATTATCACGTCGAATGCGAAAATATTGTACGGACGCAGAAGGAAATGACGCGACCGAGGGTTGAAGCATTATGAAAACGAGAATCCAGATAAGTGCGACGTTATTAGCGACACTCGTGTGCGCTCGCGTTTTGCGTGCGCAGTCCCCCTGGACGTACTCGACTTACCTGGGCGGGGTTGGAAGCGAAAGCGGCTTGAAGGTGGCGGCCGACAGGAGCGGCAACACGTACGTGGCCGGAAGCACCACATCCGTTGGTTTTCCATTCACGTCAGACCAGCCTGGCTGGTCGTCCGGGCAGCGCACGTTCCTCCTCAAGCTGGATCCCTCCGGCCGGCTTGTCTTCGCGAAGACCGTCGAGGCTCGCCTTGGAGCGATGGCAGTAGATCCGGAGGGTAACTCGTACCTGGCAGGCGCGGCGGCGGGGGGGCGCGGTTTTGAAACGACACCCGGGAGCTTTCAAGCCACGGTCAACGGCGGCGGGGCATTCGTCATGAAGGTCGACTCCGAAGGGCGGACCGTGTTTTCAACCTACTTCGGGAATATGGGCTCGCCGCAGGCGACCACGGTCGCATTTGACGCGGAGCGCAACGTGATCGCCTGCGGCGCGGGACGCGCCCGCGATCTTCCGCTCACCGAAGACGCGATCCAGAGCCAGTCCGAGCGACCGAATGAACAGGCGGGATTCTGTGCAGTACTGAGCGCGGATGGAGCGGAGCTTCGCTTCTCGACGCTGTTTGGCGGCTCCGGCCCGACAGTTCCCAGCGCCACACTGGTGGATGAGTCGGGAGATCTGGTTCTCATCGGCTCCACGGCTTCGGCGGACTTCCCGCTGAAGGGGCCCATTCAGTCCGAAGACCCACGCAGAATGCTGTTCCGGTTCGATCCTGTTGACCAGACGTGGTCGCCCGTGGGCGGAAGCTCAATAGGCGGAGTCGTTTCCATCAATTTCGGCGAGACGGCGGACCGGATCTACCTCGGGACCGGCGCGGGGGCGCAAGTGAGCGAGGATGGAGGCGGGACTTGGCGCCGGTTGCCGTCCCTGGCCGGGACTGTCGTTGCGCATCCGAGGAACTCGAAGTATCTATGTACGGTCACCTCATCGCTGCAGCTTTACTGCTCCAGCAACGGAGGCCAGCAGTGGCAGCCAGCCATTCTCAACGGCGTCCGGCAGGCGGTCGCGGATCCGAAGATCGAGGGCGGATTCTATGTGGCAACGTCATCGGAACTGCGATACGTGTCGCTGGCGGGAGCGCGCGCGCCGCACGTTTCCTTTGGTCCCGTTGAGTCCATCGCGATCGAGGCCAGGGGAGAGAACACGACGATTTGGGCGATTTCCGCCAACTCACTGCATCGCTCGCAGGACGGTGGCGCGCGGTTTGAGCGAATTGGCGACAACTTCTCACGTATTTTCGCCTCGCCGCAATCGCCGGGCGTGCTATACGGCACTCGCGCATCCCGGCCCACCGCGGAACACCCCTGGCTCGTCCGCAGCACCGATGGAGGCTCCTCATGGACGGACGTTGTGACCGGCTTCGAGCCGCGTGTATTACGGGACCTGGCCATTGATCCGCGTTCCCCGACAACACTTTTTATCGCAGGCGATGGAGTGTATCGATCGCAAGACGCCGGCGAGTCGTGGACGCTGATCTCCGCCGGCTTGACCAACGGAAGCGTCCGCGCGCTGCAATTCGATCCGGAGGGCAATCTCTGGGCCGGCGCGGACGCTTTGCAAAACGGCTTCGCCGCCAAGCTGGACCTGAAGGATCGAGCGATTGAATTCTCCATGCTTCTGACTGGATCGGGCGGTTCCTCGCCCGTCTCGGCGCAACAGGATTCGAGCGGCCGGATTCTGGTCCTGGGTCGAACGTTTTCCACGGATCTGCCAGTATCGGCCGAACCTATCCAGGCGCCGTCGAATCCGTACGGTCAGGATTTCCTTGCGGTGCTGGAAGCCAATGGGCGCCTGGCCGAGTTGCGGTTGATTGGATTGGACAGCAGTGCGATGGCGCTGGATGCTCTGGGCAGGCTGCATCTGGCGGGCTCCAGCCGCGTGAACCGGGAGACGGCCGGTGGTGTCCCCATCGGCGGCAGCTTTCTGGGCGGCGGCAGCGAGGGAGTCTGGACAGTGCTCGACCTGGAGACAGGCAGTGTTGTTCAGGCCACATGGCTTGGTGGGAGCGGAGCGGATGAGATTTCGGGCATTGCAATCGGGCCCGACGGGATGGTGCGGCTGGCCGGCATGACCAGTTCGGATGATTTCCCCACGGCCGACCCGTTTCAGGCGAAGCGCGCAGGGCTCGCGGACGGATTTCTTTCCGTTGCGCCCTTGCCCTGAGCGATGACAGACGCAGATGGGAACGCGGCGGATCTGAGACTACTGCGCGCTCAGGGATGGACCGCCGAGGCCGAATCGCCGAGGACAGAAAGCGGCTTTCAAGCGGAGAATGGGTTTGAAAGCGGGCACAATGCAAGTTCTGGGACCAACTCGTCTTCTTGACCGGCAAGGCGGATCGACCGGCACGACGCCGATCATCTCGAATCGTGGCCGGACGAGGGTGGTGATACGCCGGCGAAGCGGAGTCAGCCTGCCGGTTCGCCGTCGTGAACGCGATTGGAACTCAATCGCGCCGGCGCGATTGAGTTCCAGCCGGGTGGCCGCATCGCGCCGCGCGGTCACAA
>JACAEP010000334.1 GCA_013388795.1 Chloroflexota bacterium
ACCGCCGCGAGCTACGTGCTCCGGAAGAACGAAGAGCTGTACCGGCGCTTGGCCTGATGCGGTACCTGACGTTGGCCGAGGTGGTGGAGCTGCACGAGCTCGTGCTGGCCGCCACCGGTGGAGCGGCCGGCGTTCGGGACCTGGGCGGGCTCGAGTCGGCGCTCGCGCAGCCCAAGGCAACGTTCGATGGACGCGACCTGCACCAGACGTTGGTGGAGAAGGCAGCTGCCCTCGGCTTTTCGCTTGTGCAGAACCACCCGTTCGTGGACGGAAACAAGCGCACCGCGCACGCAGCGATGGAGACGTTTCTCGTGCTCAACGGGAGCGAGATCGCGGCTTCCGTGAGCGAACAGGAGCGGCTGATGACCGAGGTCGCGACGGGGCGTGTGCAACGCGAGCAGTTGGTGGGTTGGCTTCGCGATCACGTGCGGCACGTGTCCTGACTTCCATGCCGCCCAACGGATTGAAGTGGACCCCGATTTTCGGACCAAGGCGTAATGTGTAAGAATTCGCCTGCTCCTGAGGAGGAGCGGCGAGATGAAGAACACACGGACCCGGTACCAGGCGGCCTTCAAGGCGAAGGTCGCGCTCGCGGCGCTGGCGGAACAGCAGACCGTGCCGGAGCTCGCGCGGCGCTTCGGGGTGCACCCGAACCAGATCCACAAGTGCAAGCGGGAGCTGGTCGAGAACGCGGCGCGGGCCTTCACGCCGGGCGGGGAGCGCGGCGGCGAGGGCGCCGGGCGCGAGGCCGAGCTGCTGCAGAAGATCGGCGAGCTGACGGTGGAACGGGATTTGTTGTCACGCGGGCTCGAGCGCAGTCGGTGAAGGACCGGCGTGCGATGGTCGAGCCCGAGGCGAAGCTGTCAATCCGCCGGCAGTGCGAGCTGGTCTCTGTGAGCCGCTCCGGCTGGTACTACGAGCCGGTGGGCGAGAGCGCGGAGGGTCTCGCGCTGATGCGGCGGATCGACGAGCTGCATCTCGCGACGCCGTTCTTCGGGAGCCGCCGCCTCGCGCAGGAGCTGCGGCGCGAGGGCCGGCTCCTGAACCGCAAGCGCGTGCAGCGCCTCATGCAGGTGATGGGTCTGGTGGCGCTGGCGCCGCAGCCCCCGTCCACGAGCGAGCGGGCGCCCGAGCATCCCGTCTACCCGTACCTGCTCCGGAACCTGGCGGTGACACGGGTGAACCAGGTCTGGGCCGCCGACATCACGTACCTGCGAATGGCGGATGGCTTCCTGTACCTGGTCGCGATCCTCGACTGGTACTCGCGGCGCGTTCTCGCGTGGCGAGTGTCGAACACGCTCGAGTCGAGGTTCTGCGTCGAGGCGCTCGAGGACGCGCTCTCGCGCTACGGGCAGCCCGAGATCTTCAACACGGGTGCCCAGTTCACGGCCGACGCGTTCACCGGCGTGTGCCAGAGGACGTGATCTCCTCCGCGTAAGAGGACACCCAGATTTCCGCACCTCCCGCTGAGAGCGGGCGGTCGACGATCTCCACGGGGGAGGTCGGATGGAGCGCCGGCTGAAGCGGGAGGAAGTGATGACGATCGAGGTGCTCCACGAGCGCGGGGTGAGCAAGCGTGCGATCGCACGGCAGCTCGGAGTGGACGAGAAGGCGGTGCGGTACCGGCTGGCCCGGATCGCAGCGCGGGCGCGCGACCGGCGGGCGGACCAGGTGTCGTCGGTGGCGCCGTTCGCCGAGGCGATCGCCGAATGGATGCGGTCGCGCGAGGCGGAGCGCGGGATGAACGGCCTCGCGCTGTACACGTGGCTGGCGGCCGAGCACGGCTACCGCGGCAGCTACAAAGCGGTGCAGCGCTTCGTGCGGGCGCAGTACCCGAGGCCGGCGATTCGGGTGCGGCGGCGGATCGAGACGCCGCCCGGTGCGCAGGCGCAGGCCGACTGGGCGGAGTTCCGCGGCATCGAGGTCGGCGCCGCAAGCTGCACGCTGTTCGCCTTCCATCTCGTGCTCTCGCACTCGCGCTTCGAGGCGATCGCGTGGAGCGAGCGCACGGACGAGCTCGCGTGGCTCTCGGTGCACAACGCAGCGCTGCGGCGGCTCGGCGGCGTGCCCGGCGTGATCCGGGTGGACAACTGCAAGACCGCGATCGCGCACGGCGCCGGGCCGTGGGGCGAGGTGAACGAGCGCTACGCGACGTACGCGCGCACGCTGCGCTTCCACGTGGACGCGGCGCGGCCGCACACGCCCGAGGACAAGGGCAAGGTCGAGCGGCGCATCCTCGCGCACAAGGCGGGCTTCGATCCGCGCCGCCGCGCGTGGCGCGATCTCGCGGAGCTGCAGGCGGCGACGGACGCGGCGGTCGTGCGCAGCGCGGAGAAGCGGATCTGCCCGGCGACGGGCGCGACGGTGTGGTCGAGCTATCAGGCCGAGCAGCGGCTGCTCACGCCGCTGCCCGCGCTCTTGCCGGAGCCCTTCGACCTGGTCGCGCAGCGGCGCGTCAGCCGCGAGTCGACGGTGGCCTTTGAGGGCCGCGCCTACAGCGTGCCGTTCCACCTCGCCGACACCGTGGTCGAGGTGCGCGGCTGCGCGGCGACGGTGCAGATCTTCGCCGAGGGCGCGGTCGTCGCCGAGCATGCGCGGCACACCCGCGCGCGCATCGTGCTCGAGCCGAGCCACTACGAAGGCGAGTCGACGGAGCGCGTGATCGCGCCGGTTCCGCTCGGGCGCATGGGGAGACGCCTCGCGGAGATCTGGGCGATGGCGCCGGAGCGGCGGCCGATCGATCAGTACGCCGCCTACGCGGAGGTGGCGCGATGAGCACGGACACAATGCCCGCGCTGCCCAAGAAGACGCCGCACGTCGATCTCGACAAGACGCGCGAGCGCCTCACGAGGCTCGGCCTCGTGCACGCCGCCGACAAGCTCGGCGAGCAGGTGGCGCTCGCCACCAAGGAGACCCAGGCGCCGCACCGGTTTCTCGACAACCTGCTCGAGGCCGAGCTCGCCGCGCGCGACGAGCGGCGCGTGCGCACGTCGCTGCGGCTCTCGGGCCTGCCCACCGGGCAAACGCTCAGCAACATCGACTTCGCCTTCCAGCCGAGCGTCGAACGCAGCCGCATCGAGACGCTGGCCACGTGCGCGTACCTACGCGAGCGCGAGAGCCTGCTCATCCAAGGGCCGCCCGGCGTCGGCAAGACGCATCTCGCGATCGCGCTCGGTGTGCGCGCCATCGAGAACGGCTTCTCCGTCGCGTTCCACCGGCTCGAGGATCTGCTCGCAGCGCTCAAGCGCGACGCCGACATCGGCCCGCAGCGGCTGCGACAGCGCAAGCACATGAACACCGCGTTGCTCATCAT
>JACAEP010000354.1 GCA_013388795.1 Chloroflexota bacterium
ATCCTGTACCGCCCGACTCCCCCGCCGGGGCAGCGTTTCGCGCAGCAACTGCGCCTGCGCGACGTGCAGGAGCGCACGCTGCGGGCCGATCACGATATTGTCGCTTCCGACGGCGCGCTGTGGATGCGCGTGATTGGCTGGGAGGATTGGCGGTTCTACTGGGAACCGTCCTTTTACGACTTCTGGCGGCACCCCGACCGCCACATCATCGGGCACGCGATCGAACTGCCGGGACAGATCGGACATCAGGACGCCACCTGCTTCCGCATGCAGCCGTTCGGCGAGATCGAATCGAATATCTGGGAGAATCTTTACGCGCATCTGATCCTCAGCAGAAGCGAGCTGAGCGAGTATCATTCGATGCCGCGGAGCGAGCGCCGCACCCAGTGGCTCTTCGGCCGCTCGGCCGCGAAGGACGCCGTGCGAAGCTGGATCGCACGGACCGGCGGGCCGAAACTGTATCCGGCGGACGTGGTGATCGGCACGGACGATCACGGGCGGCCGGTTGCCGGCGGAGCGTGGGCAGCGCGCGTAGCGGAGGTGCCGCGGATTTCGATTTCGCACAAGGGGCTGATTGCGGTCGCCGCGGCCAGCCGCCGCCAGATCGGGATCGACCTGGAGCGGGTCGAACCGCGCGAGGCGTCGTTCGAGGGCGCCGCGTTCGATCCGGGCGAGCAGCAGATTCTGCGGGGGTACGCCGGGGCGGATCGCGACGAATGGGTTACGCGGCTGTGGTGTGCGAAGGAAGCGGCCGCGAAGGCGATCGGCGTCGGACTGCGTTACGGCCCGGGGACCGTGGTGGCCCGGCGGGTCGACCCGGAGAGTGGGACGGTGATCGTGGTGTACGGTGCGTCACCGGCGGAGAGGATCGAGATCCCGGTGCACTGTCGCCGCACCGGAGAGTTTGTGATGGCGCTGGCGGCGTTGGAAGGAAACGGCCATGGCAGTCATTGATCGTGACGCAATCAAGGCGGATCTGATCCGCATTCTCACCGAGCTGCGTGAAGACTGGGAGTTTTCCGGCGAGGTGACCGAGAAGACCGGCATTTTCGGGGACCTGGAGTTTGAATCGATCGACGCCGTCGCGCTCGGCTCGGCGATCGAGGACCATTACAACCAGCAGCTTCCGTTCGCGGAATTCCTCACCAAGGCCGGTGAGCGGCAGGCCAAGGACATCTACGTCGGCGACCTGGTCAACTTCCTGCACGAGAACGTGGGCAAGCGGTAGTCGGGTCAAGACTGGGCAGTCGCCCCGAGGGCGCGTTGGGCGGCCGGTATGCGCCGGCCCGGTGGCATTTCCGACGCACGAGGTGGCAGGCGAATGAGCAAGCGGGCAGTGATCTTTGGTCTGGATGGGGCAACCTTCACGGTGCTGGATCACCTGATCCAGCACGGTGCGTTGCCGACGTTTCAGCGCGTCTTCGGCGGCGGGACGCGCGGCATTCTCGAGTCCTCGATTCCCCCGCTGACGCCACCCGCATGGACGTCGCTGGTGACCGGCCGCACGCCGGCGAACCACGGCATCTTCAACTTCCTCCAGTATGAATCCAAGGACAGCTCGTTTGTCCGCATGGTCACCTCGCGGGCCATTCGCACCGAGACGCTCTGGAGCATGGTGAACCGCCACGGCGTGCGGGCCTGCGCGCTGAACTTCGTCGTTCACAATCCGGCGCCCAAGATCGACGGTTGCTGCATCCCCGGCTGGGTCCCCTGGCGCTGGGTCAAGACGCAGAGCCACCCGAAGGGAATCATCGACACCTTGCGGCGGACGATCCCCGGGTTCGATGTCAAGGAAATGGCGATGAACTTCTCCGAGGAGGAGAAGGCCATTTCCGGGACCTTCCACGAAGACTATGAGCAGTGGATCGACCTGCACATCCGCCGCGAGAAGCAGTGGTTCAGCGCCTGGAAGCACTGCCTGGAGCACGAGCCGGCGGGGCTGTACGCCATCGTTTTCGACGGCGTCGACAAGTTGCAGCACCTGTGCTGGCCGTTCCTCGATCCGGCCTACGCGCCTCGCCAGCGCGACGAAAAGTACGAGCGCGTCCGCGAGCGCTGCTGGGACTACTTCCGGCTGGTCGATGACTTCCTGCGGCAGACGCTCGAGATCGTCGGACCCGAGACGCATGTGTTCATCGCGTCTGACCACGGATTCACCGGGACGCACGAAATCCTCTACATCAACAATTGGTTGGAAAAACAGGGCTACCTGACCTGGGCGGAGGGCACGCCGATCGAGGAGGACGAGTCCCACGAGCTGGGCGCGGTGCGACCGATTCAGCGCCGCGGGTTCAATTTCGTGCACACCAGGGCCTACGCCTCGTTCGCAAGCTGCAACGGCGTGTTCATTCCGATCCGGGGTGAGCGCGGCCGGGAGGGCGTCGCCCCCGAGGACTACCGCCGCGTGCGCGATCAGCTCGCCGACGACCTGCTGCACAAGTGCGCGCACCCGGAAACGCGCGAACCGCTGGTCACCCGCGTCTGGACGCGCGAGCAGGCCTTCCCCGGCGCGGAGGGCAACGCCAACGCTCCGGACCTGACGCTCGAACTGCGCGACAAGGGCAACGTCTCCGTGTTGCGCGCCAGCACCTGGTACAAGCCGCGGCAGCAGATCATGGGTTGCCATCATCCCGACGGCATTTTCGGCGCCATCGGCCCCGGTATTCGCGCGGGGACGCAGGCCGAGCGCCTACGGTTGATCGACATCGCGCCCACCGTGCTGTACGCGCTGGGTTTGCCCATTCCGTCGGACCTGGAAGGGCGGGTGGCCACCGGTGTGTTCAGCCAGGAGTATCGCGACGCCAACCCGGTCCGCTCCGGTGAGCCGACCCAGCCGGTGAATGCGCGCGATGCCGGTACGGGCGGCGAAGGCGACTCCGGCGGCGAGGAAGATCCGCAGGTGCTCATGCGCCTCAAGGCGCTGGGCTACATCGAGTAGCACGGGACGGGGGCCATGGGCAAGGCGCAGATCAACGGCATCGAGATTCACTACCAGCAGAAGGGCGAAGGGCCCGACGTCGTGCTGGTTCACGGCGTCACGTCCACCATGGCCGTCTGGTACAACCAGGTGATGCCGGCGCTGCGCGAGCGATTCCGCATCACGTTGTACGACCTGCGCGGCCACGGGTACTCCGAGATGACGCCCACCGGCTACAACACGGACACCATGTCCGACGACCTGCTCGGCTTGATGGACCATCTCAAGCTCGACGGCGCGTGCGTCGTCGGGCACAGCTACGGCGGCGCGATCGGCCTGCACGCGGCGGTCAAGCAGCAGGCCCGCATTCGCGGGCTGGTGGTTTCGGACACGGGTGTCGCTTGTCTGCGACACCTGCGGAATATCCAGGACTGGGCCGGCTGGTCGCTGTTCAAGGAGCAGCTGGAGGCCCGCGGCATCACGTATGACCAATTCACGGATGATGCCGAGCGGATTTTCCGGCGCAGCCTGGAAATTCCCAAGCAGTTCGGGCTGCGCAAGGGGGAGCCGCGGGCGAACAAGCGGCTTCAGAAGCTCCTGGACGAAACCACCATGGCCAAGGAGTTCCGGGAGATCGGCAGCCTGACCGAGGAAGCCATCGCAACCGTCCGCATCCCCGTGTTGGCGCTTTATGGGGATCAGTCGCCTTATAAGGGGCTGGTCGTTCGGCTGAAGGAACTGCTGCCGGTGTGCCATTGGGACGTGCTGACCGGCACCGGACACTTCCTTTTGCTTCAGAATCCTGATATATTCGTCCAACGCATTCTCGCGTTCTTGGACGATCCACGGCGGTACGTGGAAGCACAGTCGCGCAGTTCGGAGTCAGCTTGCGCGCGGCCAGAGGTGATCGGGGAGACCCACGCATGAAGATTCTGCTGTCGACGATGCCGCGTCCGGTTCCATTGCTGATGGACACGTTCCTGTCGCTCGACGACTCGTCTTATCGTTTCGTCGTCGACCAGGGCGTGTTCTCGGTGCGCTCCGACAATCACGTCTACTCGCTGCACTTCTTGGCGCAGAACATCGCGATGCCCTCGACGGTGCTGGAATGGCCGTCGTGGGAGGAACTCGAAGCCGAGCTGAAGCGCGAGGCGTACGACTTCTTCGGGCTGCATTGCAAGGTCATCGACCTCGATCGCATCGGGCAGGTCATCGACTTCGTGCACAGCGTTTCGCCGGGAACCAAGGTCATCATCGGTGGCTTCGGCACGCTCGGGCTGGAGGAGCTGCGCGAGGAGGGCATCGACGCGGCGGACAAGGCCGACTACGTATGCCGCGGCGAGGGCGTCGACTTCCTGAACGCCTTGGCCGGCGTGAACCACCGCCTGCCGCGCATCTGCCGCATGCCGCTGGAGCGCATGTGGCTGCCCTGGCTGCCGGGCTCGGAGACCAAGATCGGCTACATGCTCAGCGCGCTGGGCTGCCCGATCCGCTGCGAGTTCTGCGCCACGACGGCGTTTGTGCCGGGCGGCCGCGTGCACGAAGTGATGACCGCCCGCGAGCTGTACGAGGCCGGCCGCTGGTACTTCGACACGCACCGCGACTTCCATCAGGTCTACCTGATGGATGAGAACTTCCTGGCCTACAAGAAGAAGGTCAACGAGCTGGGCGAGTACATCCGCAACGACGACGCCTACGGCCTTGAGCGGATGAACTACCAGGTCTTCGGCACGATCCGCGCGGTCTCGATGTGGGACCCCGAGGAACTGCTGCTCAACGGCATCAGCGGCGTCTGGAGCGGCATCGAGTCGTTCTTCTCCTACGACCGCAAGAAGCGCGGCAACGTTCAGGAGTTGGTCGACGGGCTGCACAACAACGGCATTACGACCATCCTCTCGTGGATCCTGGGCGACGACGTCCAGACCAAGGAGAATATCGAGCAGGACGTCGACATGTTCCTGGCGCTGCGGCCGCCCGCGGCTCAGCTCTCCGTGCTGATTGCCATGCCGGGTACTCCGCTGCGGCAGCGCGTCAAGGAAAGCGGGCGGCTGCTGCCGTTCCGCGCCGGCGAGATGCACCTGCTGGGCAACAGCATGAGGTCGCTGCACTTCACGCACGAGGAACGCGTGCGGATCGTGATGGACACGTATCGCAAGGCTTATCACCGCAACGGCCCGACGGTGATGCGCTCCTTCGACATCGAGCTCAACGGCTACAACGTCTGCCGCAAGTCGAACAACCCGCAGCTCAACACCCTCAAGCTGAAGTACTACAAGACGCGCGTGCTCAACGGGGCGTCGATGCTCAAGACCGCCAAGGCCTTCGCGCCCAATGACCACGTGCGGCACATGATGGAAGAGCTGGAGCGCAAGTACGTCGAGTCCGTCGGTCCGCTGACCAAATCGCAGCAGATCGTGGCCGACAAATACCTGAAGCTCGCCGAGGAGTACGTCGGTTCGCTCAAGACGCAGCCGTGGCCACCGCCGGTCACGCAGCCCGGTCTGTCGCGCAGCGAGTACCCCGGCGTGGATCCCGGCATCGTCAAGGCGGCCCAGATGGTGCCGCTTTCGGTCGGCACGCCGTAATTCGGCCGCCCGGGCGAGCAGACCCAACCGGTGCGTTCCAGGAGTGTTAAGGCTCGGGACGTTGGACGCGCCGTGGCGCCGAAACGTCCCGCCGCGGTTACTGGCGCCAAAACAGGTGTTGTCGCCAGCGGG
>JACAEP010000007.1 GCA_013388795.1 Chloroflexota bacterium
CATAAAGACTACAAGATGATCGAGCCGGATAACACCGATGCAAAGACCCTCATCCGCGCGGCGGAGATCGGGCGCGAGGCGGGGCTGAAGTTCGTCTACGCGGGAAATTTGCCGGGTACGGTCGGAGAGTATGAAGATACCCAATGTCCACGGTGCAGTTACCGGCTTGTGAAGAGGCGGGGATATGTCATCCTGGAGAATCGAATCACCTCCGAAGGAAAATGTCCGAAGTGCGGCGAATCCATTCCCGGAGTATGGCGCAAATACCCCTCTGGAGCGGGGTTAAATAGGATTGGTTTTCCATTAACATTTTATTAAGTGTATAATCACATATCATTTTGCGCGGCAAAATGAAAATCTATTCTCACACGGAGGAGAACCGTATGAAACGAAATCTGTTTGTATTGCTTTCGTTGCTCGTGCTCACCAGCCTTGTGCTTGCGGCTTGTGGTACACCCGCTGCCACGGAAGCAGCCCCTGCCACGGAAGCAGCCCCTGCCACCGAAGAAGCAACTTCAGGTGAGCCCAAGGTTGTCACCGGCGCATGGTCGCAGGAACCTGACAACATCGTCCCCTACTACACACAAATGTCCTACGCGATCTGGATTGCCCAATTAAGCCTTGTGGGTCTGGCGGAATGGGATGACCAAGGCAACTTTGTCCCCGAACTTGCGGCAGAAGTTCCCACCGCCGATAACGGCGGCGTTTCGCCGGATGGGCTGACCATCACCTGGAAACTCAAAGAAGGACTGAAGTGGTCGGATGGCGAACCCCTTACCTCTGCGGATGTGAAATTCACCTGGGAATCTGTGATGGATCCCAACAACGTTGTGCTCAGCCGCACCGGATATGACAAGATCGCCAGCGTCGAAACCCCCGATGACCTGACTGTTGTCATCACGTTCAGCGAACTGTACCCAGGCTGGCAGACCCTCTTCACCCAGGGTCCAAACAACGCTGGGGCGATCCTTCCCAAGCATATCCTCGAAGGGCAGACCGGTCTTGAAAGCAGCGACTTCATCCACATGCCGACGGTTGGCTCGGGTCCGTATGTCATCACCGAATGGATCCCCGGCGACCGCATGACCCTTGTGCGCAACGATAACTTCTACGGCAGCCGCCCGAAGATTGACCAGGTCAACATCAAGTTTGTGCCGACCCCCGAAGCCGCGCTGGCCGCCCTTCAGACCGGCGATGTGGATTGGTACCCGGATTTCTCAGAGTCTGATATCGAAACTGTGAACGCGCTTGAACCCAACGTGCACCTTAAGGTCGTTCCTGGCGCCGACTTTGAACACTACTTCTTCAACCTCGGCACCAAGGAAGGCGTGGATGGCAAAGGCAAGGCCGATCAGGACGGCTTCTGTCCTTTCAAGGATGTGCGCGTCCGCAAGGCGATCACCCTCGGAATCAACCGCCAGGCATTCGTTGACAGCCTGCTTGCTGGCAAGACCACCGTTCCCGCCACCCAGTGGCCCAACTCGGAATGGGAAAACAAGAGCCTGACCCCCGACGCTTACGATCCTGAAGCCGCTATGGCGCTGCTTGAGGAGGCCGGTTACACCGACGCGGACGGCGATGGCATTCGCGAAGGCAAATGCAATGGCGAAGATGTCAAGCTCTCCTTCCGCTTCGACACCACCGACAAGCAGATCCGCGTAGATATTGCGCTTGCGGTACAGTCTGACCTCGCCAAGATTGGCGTCGAATTCAAGCCAAACCACACCCCGGCTGGCACCTTCTTTGCCGGTTACACCGACAATGGCATCATGCCCACCGGTAACTACGATATGGCTGGCTATACCACTGGCTTCTATCCCGACCCGATGACCGGCGTGTTGGACAGCTACTCCTGCGACACCGTGCCGAGCGCAGAATCTCCCGCTGGAGCCAACAATTACCTCATCTGCGACCCGCAGTTGGATGAGTTGATGGCGGCCGTCAACGCCACCGCCGACCCCGCCGCCCGCAAGGAAGCGTTGGATGCCGTTCAGCAATACATCTTTGACCAATACTATGTCGTTATGATGTACGCCCGCGCCAACGTGTATGGCTATGTGGACCGCTTTGTGCCCGGACCCTTCGGTTTCTTCAGCAACATGAACTGGAATGCCGAAGTTTGGGATGTGAAGTAAGCCTCTTCAACCGTAAAAATAGAGACAGGGTCTTGCCCTGTCTCTATTTTTATCCTTTCCTTGACTCATCCTGCCCTGTGTAGGATACTCGAAAAAAATTTTCAGCAAGCCGAAGGAGTTGTCATGTGGGCTTATGTTGCTCGCCGCCTGATTCAGGCAGTATTCACCCTTCTTATTATTACCGTTCTCTGCTTCATTCTTACGCGCCTTTCCGCCGACCCTCTGGCGCAATACGCCACCAACCCCCGCATGAGCGAGGCGGATAAGGAAGCGCTCCGTGAACGGCTGGGGCTGAACGACCCCCTCCCGGTGCAGTATTTCCGCTGGCTTGGGTTGGCTATTCAGGGAGACCTGGGATACTCCTTTTTCTCCAAACAACCAGTGGCAAAGATGATCGGAGAACGCCTGCCCATGACTCTGATTTTGATGGTGACCGCTGAAATATTCACCATCCTTGTCGCTCTGATTTTGGGAATCGTCTCTGCCTTGAAACAGTACTCCCTTCTGGACAATATAATCACCTCCCTTTCCTTTGTCGGCTTTTCAATGCCCATCTTCTTTATCGCGCTTGGGCTGATGCTGATCTTTGCAGTGCAATTCAAAGAGTGGGGGCTGCCCTACCTGCCCACCGGCGCGGATATATGGGATCAAAAGAATCCGATTGAGCTGATCGAACACATGGTCCTGCCGGTTTCCGCCCTCGTCATCATCCTGTCCGCCGGTTACGCGCGCTACATCCGCTCCAGCATGTTGGAAGTGCTTGGGCTCGACTACATCCGCACGGCGCGCGCCAAGGGGTTAAGCAGCCGCGCGGTCATCTTCAAACACGCCCTGCGGAATGCCGCACTGCCATTCATCACCATCATCGGTTTGGATATTCCCTTTATGCTGGCGGGGGCGCTGGTGACCGAGTCGGTTTATTCCTGGCCCGGCATGGGGCGCCTATTCTGGGAATACGCCCAACGCGGAGATTTTCCCGTTGTGCTCGGCGTGCTGCTGATTGTCTCCGCCGCGGTTGTATTATTGACGATTGTGGTGGACGTCCTTTATACGTTCATTGACCCGCGCATTCGCCTGAGCTAGGAGAAGCCCAATGTCTGCGCAAACAGAATCCCTAAACATTCCCTCACTCCGTTTGGAAGCAACCGGCCCGGCCCTTAGCCCCTCACAGTTGATCTGGAGGCGCTTTCGCAAACACACCATGGCGATGATTGGCTCCGGCGGGTTTATTCTGCTCTTGCTGTTTATTCTCGTCGGTTCAATCATCATTCCCGAACAAAAAGCCAACGAAGTGGACCTGGCGGCGCGTCTCAGCGCCCCCTCAAATGTGCATTTCATGGGCACCGACAGCACCGGGCGCGATATTTTTGCGCGCATCATCTATGGCGGACAGATCTCGCTCGTGGTCGGTTTCCTTGCCGTGCTCATCTCCGTCACGCTTGGCACATTGCTTGGAGGAATCGCCGGATATTTTGGCGGGTGGGTTGATTCGATCTTGATGCGCTTCACGGAAGCCATTCTCTCCATTCCACAATTATTCCTCTTAATCGTGCTTGGAAAGTACTTCGGCAGAGACATTCAGACCATCACCCTGTTTGGACGCAGTTTCAGCGGCAGCGTAGGCATCGTCATCCTAGTCATCGGCGTCACCTCATGGATGGTGCTGGCGCGTATCGTGCGCGCCAATGTGCTGTCTCTGCGCGAAATGGAATATATCTCAGCATCCAAAGCGCTTGGCGGAACAGAAAGCCGCATCTTTTTCCGCCATCTGATTCCGAACACCATGGGCGTGATTATCGTTGCATCCACCCTGGGGCTGGCGGGCGCCATTCTCAACGAAGCGTATGTTTCCTTCCTCGGCTTGGGGGTTCAGCCGCCGACCTCCTCATGGGGCAACATGCTCACCAGCGCGCAATCCTTCATTCAGCGCGGCGCATGGTGGATGTGGGTGTTTCCCAGTCTCTTCATTATCTTTACCATTTTGTGTATCAACTTGCTGGGCGACGGCTTGCGCGACGCCCTAGACCCGCGCAGCCAGCGTCACCTGTAACGGCCAGATATTCAACAAAAAAGCCCATCTTCACAGGCGGGCTTTTTTGTTTGCAGCGCCCAAGCAATAGGAAGAAGCATGGAACCCGGCTATCTTATCCGTTCTGTGGTCTGTTTACGCAGCAAGCGGTCGAATGTTTTAATTTGTAGGTCTTTTCGGCTCTGGGAAAGGCTAGCCCTCTGCCAGAGCAGGGGCAGTTTATCAAAAAATATTCTGATCGATCCCTTAGAGCAAGCCGGGAAAAAGAAACCTCCAGGCAGCCAGCCCGCCAAAGATCAAAGCAACCAAAGATGCGCCAAGCAGAACCTCTCGTGCTTCGCGTTCATCGCGCAGTTGGAATTCGGGTGGAATGCCCGTCACGGTCCACTTGGGACCGGCGAACCAGGCAAACATCGCCCCGCCCAGCAAGCCGCCCACATGTCCCCACATATCGATATTGGGAGCCAACCCAAAGAATAAATTGATGACAATGATAAAGACCGCATTGCCAATTGCCTGCCGGGCATACGAACCGAACAATTCGCGATTCTGATAAAAGAAGATGGCTTCCGCAGTGATCAACCCAAAAACCGCCGTCGAGGCGCCTACGGAATATCCCGGAGTAAACAGATATGACAACACATTTCCCGAAAATGCGCCCAGAAAATACAGCAGGAGGAAACGCGGGCGCCCAAAGTGACGCTCCAGCAAGCCGCCTACGGAGAATAACGCATACATGTTAAAGAAGATGTGCGCGAACGAACCATGCAAAAAGACCGGCGAAATGAGCCGCCAAAACTGACCTGCATCAATGGCTTCGCTGATGCGCGCCCCCAACAACGTCACCCAATCAATGCCATAATCTGAATCGCCCAACATGGCAGAACCAAGCATCTGCAAGAGATAAATGAAAACGGTAAAACCGATGAGAGCATACGTCGCCACAGGCGGCTGGGCGGGCATCCGTACATAGGCAGGCTGCCGGGCAGGGAGAGGCTCGGAGTCTTGCGAACCAGGCTGCAGGTCGGAAAAAGAAGCGGGCGGCTGCGTCACAGAGTCACCTTGCGATGGTGAACTTTCAAATGTTCAGCAGCGATGATCGCGCGCACCTTCTCCACCGTGTCGTCTAGGTGAAAATCTTGGTTGACAATCACATAATCAAAGGCATCGAGGCGCTGCAATTCCTTGCGGGCGGTGGCAATGCGCAAAGCAAGCGAGTCGGCTGATTCGGTTTTGCGTTCGCGCAAACGGCGTTCGAGTTCTTCTTCACTTTCGCAGGTGATGAAGATCAACAGGGCTTACGGAGCAAGTTTTCGCACCGTTTCTGCGCCCTGCACATCGATTCGCATGATGACATCCTTGCCGCTGGCAAAGGCATCCCGCACCTGGGCTTTTGGAATTCCCTTATAATCTCCATATACAATCGCATACTCGATCAATTCGTTCGCTTCGATCATATTGGCAAACTCATCCTTTGAAAGAAAAAAATAATCCCTGCCATGCACTTCGTTTTCGCGCCGCCCGCGCGTGGTGGCCGTGACGACAAAATGAAACGGGAATTCACGCTCTTTCATGCGCTGCACCACCGAGTCTTTTCCAACGCCGGATGGGCCGGAGATCACGATAAGCAATGGATTGGGTTTGCGGAGATCGAATTCAGACATGCGCGCAATTGTACCAAACGCTTCCCCCCAAACCTGCGCCTGATTCTGCTACAATAGCCGTATGCCTACCTATGACTTTGTCTGCAATACCTGTGGAAAACGTTTCGACGTCTTCCTGACTTTCAGCGAATATGGCGTCAAGACCGTACTCTGCGCGCATTGCCAAAGCGCAGATGTGCGGCGGCGGATGACAAAAGTGCGCATTGCCAAAACGCAGGAGCAGCGTTTGGAGTCAATGGCGGAGGAATTCGAGAACTTTGCCGGGTTGGATGGCGACCCCAAAGCCATGGGGCAGATGATGAAAAAAATGGGGCAGCAGATGGGCGAGGAACTGCCCGCCGAGTTTGATGAAGTAATCGATCGCCTTGAAGCCGGGCAAAGCCCGCAGGAGATCGAATCGGCGCTGCCTGATTCTGGGGAAACTTCCGAGTCTGAATGATTTTCAGAACGTACGCCCTCCTGAAATTTGAGCATCCATGATTAACCCCACCCTGCTGTCAACGGTCGCCTGCTAAAGAAGCCAACGATTCTGCGCACGTCCGAAAAAAAAGACCCCCCATCCGAAACAGGGTCTGTTCATGCCGTATTTTAGGATTGCTCGTGCCGCAGCCTTGAACCACATGTGCGGCAGAACCGGTCGCTGGGTTTGGCGCGCGCCCCACACTGCGGACAGTACACACTGGCAACGTTGTCATGTGGACTTTGAGCATTCGAGCGTTTACGCGGTTTGCTGCCCGCAGAGCGCCGCCCCCATTGAAAGTAATACATCAGTCCACCCGCGATCATGAGGATGCCCAACCCGCCAATGATGTAGGGCAGGCTGTTCGCAAGAGAAACCCGCCCGGGCGTATCTTCATTCACGGGTTCGGCAATTTGAACCGCCTGTGCCTGCGAAACAAGCGTATTGGAGGTTTTTGTATAACGGATACTCAATGTATACGACTCTCCTGCGCCAATCTGCGCCAGACCGCCGGAATAATAGTCCAACCCATTGGAGGTTTCCTGTGAAGCGAAGGTCGGGTCAAGGGAAACACTGGTCACATCCAACGGCTCAAGGAAGAGATACTGAAAGTTTTCCACAGCATAGCCGTTATTCCAAAGGTAGGAAAAAATACGCGTCTCTCCATCGAAAGACAGCGGCTGATAGTATTCATAGCGGTGTGGGGTATAGTCTTCGATCGTGATGCTGAACACCAGGGTATCCCCTGCTGTAACCGGCTGTTCGTACGGCGCGTTCATAAACTGCCCGCCCCCCACATCAGATGCAACGGCAATCAGGTTGGCATCGGTTGGGATGCGGAATGTCAGGGTCACAGGCAGGGAGGTATTTTCCTCTACTTGAAAATCCACAATCACCAGCATGCTGGGCTGGTCATATTCGGGCCAAAATTGCAGTTTAACAAACGAGAGTTCTGCATCGCTCTGCGCAAATGCAGAAATTGGGAACGCCAAACACGCCCCCAGCAGAAGGATTAAGAGCAGTTTGCGCATGCGCGCCTCCTAACGACAAAATCTTCCTTATCATTTTAATCTTACCATGCGCCATTTTTCGGGGGCAGAAACGAAGTCATGAAGCAAGGTGGATAAACATCACCCATTCTAGTTCATAGTGCGAGATAGTATCTCGCGCTACATTACATCGCCTTCACCAACTGCCAGCACGCGCGGTTGAACGGCGTATCAATGCCATGCGCCGCGCCGCGCTCGGTCACCGCGCCGCAGATGGCGTCGATCTCGGTCGGCGCGCCGCGCCGCACATCCTGAAACATGGACGAAAGATTTTGCGCCGTTTTGCGCGCCACTTCTTCCACCGCTTCGATCGGATTCCTGAACGGCAGGTTTATCTTTTCGGCATTTGCCACGTCTGCGGCTTCACGCGCCAGAGCAGTCATCGCCCGTCGCGCCCACGGATGGTTCAACAACTCGCCATTCGGCACACGCAGCAGGGCCGTCAGCGGGTTAATGGCGGCATTGATGATGAGTTTGCCCCACACCAACGATTGAGCATCGCGTACGATCTGCAGATTAAAGTTGGAGGAACGAAGAGCCGCCTCAAGCGGACCGAGAGCCTGATTCTGTTCCAGTGAGATGACTCCTTCTCCGCCAACTTTTACGAGCCCCGGTCCAAGCAGGGTAGCTCCGGTGGTGGTCACGCCCAGGGCGACGCGCTCAGCCCCAAGGTCGCGTGCGAGCGTTTCGCGGTTGCCGAGCCCATTTTGGAGGGTGAGCACCATTCCATCCGGCGCGAGAATCCCTTTGAGTTTTTCCGCCACGCGTTTGGTCTGCCACGATTTGACCAGCACAATCGCGTGTTTGACATTGCTCACTTCGCCTGGGTCATCTGTCGCATGGACTTGAAAGGCGCGTTCTTTTCCATTCAGTTCTGAAACGCGCGCGCCATTTTGATTGAGCGCGTGAATGCCGTCTTTCCATGTGCCCAGCATCGAGACGTGATGACCAGCTTCGCTCAAACGTGCCGCGAATAATGTGGAGAGTGCGCCTGTGCCAATGACTAAGATTTTTTCTTTCATATCAATATCCTTTTACGCAGTACGTAAAAAATCGTTCCATTCATCATCGGTCATTTCGAGCGTGTGCTCCACGGCAGGGAATTGTTTGGTGTTTACATCGTTGAGATATTGAATGAAGGCCTTGTTCATCGTTTCATGCAGGTTGGCATATTTGCGGACGAACTTTGGTGTAAAACGGTCAAACAGCCCCAGCAAGTCATGTGTGACGAGGACTTGCCCGTCGCAGCCTGCGCCCGCGCCAATGCCAACGGCGGGAATGGAAATTTGTTTGGAAATATATTCCGCCAGCCGCGCCGGAACCGCCTCGAGCACGAGGCTGAATGCCCCCGCCTCTTCGAGAATTTGCGCATCTTCAAGCAGACGTTTCGCTGCCGATGCCGTTTTGCCTTGCGCGCGGAAGCCGCCCATTTGATGCACCGATTGCGGCGTCAGCCCGAGATGCCCCATGACGGGAATACCTGCGCCCGTGATGGCGCGCACAGCATCTGCCCGTTCACGCCCGCCTTCGAGTTTGACCGCGTCCATGCCGCCTTGTTGCAGGAAACGTCCGGCGTTGCGCAGAGCGTCTTCCACCGAAACTTGATACGACATAAACGGCATATCGCCCACGAGCAGCGGCGCTTTGGCTCCACGCGATACAGCACGGGCATGATGCAGCATTTCATCCATGGTGACGGGCAGGGTATTTTCGTAGCCCAGAACCACCATCGCAAGCGAATCGCCCACGAGAATGGCATCAATACCAGCCTTGTCTATTGCCATCGCGGTGGGATAGTCATAGGCGGTTAACATGGTGATCGGCTCGCCGCGTTCCTTCTTCTGGCGGAAGGCGAGAGTCGTCACTTTTTTACGTTGTGACGTAGTCGTTGAGATTGTTGTGGTTGACATGGTACCCTCCGATTAAGGTAGAGTCCGCTTTAGTGCGCTGACTCCCTGATGCGCGCACATTTTCGGTTGGTTTGGATTTTTGTCGTCGCGTTCACGGGGATACGCGCGGCGCCGCTATTATGACATATTCTGCGCAGTTTAGACGTTATAAATATATCAGAGGTTTGTTGCAAAACCTATCAGCTGCACAATCATCGTCATTGCCTGTACCGTGCGCAGGCACGCGTGCGAGGGCGTTCTTGTTCTTGCCCGACACTTGCGCCGCACGCCAGTGCGGTGAGCAATCCACTTGTGCTGAGAGAAAGATTGCTTCGCCGCCAAAAAGCGGCGGCTCGCAGTGACGACTGAGTAGTTACAAAACCTATCAGATCATCCGCGCAGGTGGTTTTCGAGGTCGGCGAAGTTCACACGGGCGGTCATGTCGAGGTCGATGGGCGTGACCGCGATCTTCTTTTTGGTGCGTAGGACATACACGTCGGTACCTTCCTGTTCGTGCGGAAGATTCTCATCGTGAGCATACCCAATAGGACCGGGGTCATTCCATGAACTGCGTTTTGCGGGCGTAGGTTTGTAGTATCGGAGGCGCGAAAGCCTGGAGATTTCCCACCCAGTTTCCGGCGTGGCGTGACGCGGTACTTCCACCTTCAAGACATCTACGCCTTCGAAGTGTTTCTTGTCTAATAAAATGCGGGCAAAATATCCGGTGAAATATCCAGCGGTGGAAAAATCAATATCTTCGGAATGGGTCAGGTGGTAATGCGGATCGGTTTCGAGCGAGATGGCCAGGGCGGGGAAGCCGAGGTTGGCGGCTTCCATCGCCGCGCCGACTGTGCCGGAGATGGTAATGCCCAAGCCGACATTTTCGCCGTAGTTGATGCCTGATACGACCAGATCGGGTTTATGCGGGACGATTTCGAGCACGCCATGCAAAACGGCTTGGGCTGGCGAGCCGCCCACGGCGTAGACATCCCATGCCTGCCCGTTGACCTGTACCTGCTCTTTGGTGATGATGCCGCTCGATGTGCTGGGCAGGCTGCGCCCCATGCCGCTGGATTGATTGCGCGGCGCGGCAACGGTGACATAGCCGATCTTGGAGAGTTCACTGGCGGCAGCCCACAACCCGGGTGAGCGGATGCCATCGTCGTTTGTCAGGAGGATGTGCGGTTTTTTCTTGGTCATGGTGGAAGGATTATAAACAATAAAGAAGTGATTTTCCCCTTTTTCATTTCGGTTTATTTTGTACACGGATTTTACGGACTGACACGGATATTTAAGGGTGTTTTTCGTGAACTCCATGCTTATCCCTGTACTCAAGAAACAAAAACCGCCTCATGGTGAGGCGTTTTTTTCAGCGCTCCCGGTCAGCGCTCCCGGCAGGACTCGAATATTATCCCTCGATGGGGCGTGCAACCTAAAACGAAAACCACCTCTCAAAGGAAAGGTGGTTTGTGTGCTCCCGGCAGGACTCGAACCTGCGACCTATTGCTCCGCAAGCAAGCGCTCTAATCCACTGAGCTACGGAAGCATTCATTTATAAAAGCGGACGGTATTTTACTGCATTGTATAGTGTCGGTCAAGGTACGCTTGACGGCACGCCCCCCTGCATGTAAAATCAGCGTCGCCTTGCGGGAGTCGCCAAGTGGTAAGGCATCAGCCTTCCAAGCTGACATTTCGTGGGTTCGAATCCCATCTCCCGCTCTGACGTTTGGTGTCAAGTGTCAGGTTCCAAGTGTCACGTGACACTCCCGCACTTGACACCTGATACTTTAAGCCACGGGCTCGTGGCGCAGCGGTTAGCGCAGGCGACTCATAATCGCTTGGTCGTAGGTTCGAATCCTACCGGGCCCACTTCAATTTACGATTGACGGTTTCTGATTTACGAAAGCAGATGGGAGATTTCCCGTCGGCTTTTTATTATTTCAGTAGTGCTTTTGTCGCTTCGTAAATCCCCGGTGTAGTCGCTAAGATGGACAATGGCGAAGCGAGAAAATCTTCACGTCCATCCATGGCGGTGACTTTTGCTCCGGCTTCGCGGGCGATCAAACCTCCGGCGGCGACGTCCCAGGGTTTGAGTTTGAATTCCCAGAAGCCGTCGAAGCGGCCTGCGCCGACGTAACAGGCGTCTAATGCGGCCGAGCCGAGGCGGCGCACGCCTTGTGTCTTTTTGGCGAGGCGCTCAAAGTATTTGAAATTGTCGAGTTCGGTATTCCACGTGTCGTAGGGGAAGCCCGTGACGAGCAGACTTTTTTCCAGTTTGACAACATCTGAAACATGAATTGGTTTTCCATTGAGGAATGCGCCTTTGCCTTTTTCGGCGAGGAACATTTCATCGCGCATGGGGTCATAGACGGCGCCAAGAGCGAGCGCGCCGTTGGTGGCGAATCCAATAGAGACGCAAAAGATGGGGATGTGATGCGCGTAATTGACCGTGCCATCAAGCGGGTCAATATACCAGAGGTCTTCATTGATGCCTTGAATGTTTCCGCTTTCTTCGGCGAGGATGTGACCGCCGGGGAAGTGTGATTTGATTTCGCCGAGCAGAAAGGCTTCAGAGGCGTGGTCGCTTTCAGTAACCAGATCAATAGTCCCTTTGTAATGAACCGTGTGTTCTTTGTTGTAACCTTCACGGAGGATCGATCCGGCTTCACGGGCGAGTCGTTCTAAATCTGAAAGTGTAGGGTTCATCAAATTCCATTCCAAATGCGGCGACCAAGAGAGGAGAGCGCAAAATCTACGGCGAGAGAGGCGGTGCGGTTTTGAATATCCAGGATGGGGTTGACTTCGACAACGTCCATGCCGATGAGTTTGCCGGTTTCGCCGATCATTTCACAGGCGAGGTGCGCTTCGCGTTGCGTGAGACCTCCAGGCACGGGGGTTCCAACGCCGGGCGCATGTTCGGGGTCGAGCGCATCGAGGTCGAGCGAAAAGTAGATGCCATCCACATCGCGGCTGATGCGTTCGATGGCTTTTTCAAGACAAGCCACCATGCCGTAACGGTCGATCTGTTCCATGCCCTGCACCATGGCGCCCGCGTTTTGTAGGTTGACTTTTTCGCCTTCATCGAGGTCGCGCGCGCCGACGATGGCAATCTTCTTCGGGTCAATGACCGGCACGGGTTCATCCCATAATTGCACGAGCCTTTTGTCGCCAAGCCCACATAAAATGGCAAGCGACATGCCGTGGATGTTCCCGGATGGTGTGGTTTCTGCGGTGTTGAAATCGGCATGGGCATCGAGCCAGATGACTCCCAGATTGCGATTGCGCGCCGCGCCGCGTACCGAGCCGATGGATAAAGAGTGATCGCCTCCAATCACAAGCGGGAAGTTGCCAGCCTGTATCGAAGTGGATACTGCGCCGGAAACGCGCCGCGACATGGGGATGATGCAGTCCACATATTTTAGTTTCGGGTTGGTGATGCTGCACATTTCGGCGATGGGCACTTCCACATTGCCTTCGTCTTTGACGGCGTAGCCGAGGTCTTCGAGTTTCTTTTGTAAATGAGCATAGCGGATGGCGCTGGGTCCCATATCCACACCGCGGCGGTCTGCGCCAAGGTCAATGGGCACGCCAATGATGTCGATTTGCATTGAAGTTTCTCCTTGAGTTATTAAAGTTTTAACTATTTTCTGGTTTGTAAATTGTTACGCGGTTTCTTCCATTGGCTTTAGAGGCGTATAGGGCTTCGTCTGCCAAGCGGAGCAAAACTTCACCAGAAGCGGCATGTTGCGGAAAACTTGCAACCCCTGCTGAAAAGGTGCATGTCAGTTGCTGACCTTCATACACCACGACCTGTTCTGAAAAATTCTTGCGAAACCGTTCTGCGCGTTCGTATGCAGCATCCACTTGGGCGTCTGGCATAAGCACGACAAACTCTTCGCCGCCAAAGCGACAGACAATATCGCTGCGGCGCGTGTTTTCAACCAGAAAATTTGCCAGGGTTTGCAACACAAGGTCGCCGCATTTATGTCCGTATGCGTCATTGAATTTTTTGAAGTGGTCCACATCTAAAATAAAGACCGAAAACTTCATATTCTCGCGTGCGGCGCGAGCCGTTTCTTTGTCCAAGGCTTCGGCAAAGTAACGCCGATTGAAGACACCAGTCAATGGATCGCGGACAGCCTGCTCCTGCAATTGCAAGCGCAGGCGTTCGTTCTCTGCCAGCTGAATCTGCAGCGATTCGTTGGCGTTCTTTAACTCTTTTTCGAGATTTTTCCGCTCTGTGATGTCGTAGGCCAGGATGATGCGCCCTTCCAATGTCTTGTTGGAAGGGTCCATGATAGGCGTGACGATCACTTCCAACATGCGCGGCGGGCTGCCCGGCAGCTCAACCTCCTCGCGGAAATATTCCAAAAAGAAGAAGCGCTGCAGCAGTTGGGGCCACTCTCTAAGAACCTCCATAAGGTCGCCGCCTACGATTTGTTCGAGCGGCCTGCCGAGCCATTTTTGCGCCACGGCGTTCGCATCAACAATGCGTTCTTTATCATCGAGCACAAAAACCATTTCGGGCAGGTGTTCCATCACCTTATCGCGCGCAATACGGATGATGCCGGAGATCGTATTCATTCCGTTTAGGCCGTCCTGTAATAGCCCACATCCACCGAGTAAACCTGTCCGCGTTTGATGATCTGTTTGACGAGATTGGCGCCATAGCGATACCCAACCTGGCGATAATCGTTCACCGACAGGATGAGCATATCCGCTTGTTTACCGACTTCAATAGACCCGATCGTGTCTGCGCGGCGAATGGCATGAGCGGCATTAATGGTGGCTGCAGCAATGGCTTGCGCAGGAGTGAGTTTCATATAGCGGCACGCCAGCGCAATGGCAAACTGCATCGACTCGTTCCAGGTTGTGCCGGGGTTGCAGTCGGTGGCGACAGCAAGAATGGCGTCCGCTTCTATTAGTTTTTTCGCGGGCGTGTAATGAGACTCTGCCAACCCGAACGGCGTGCACGGCAAAGCGACGGCCACCGTATCAGACCTGCCCAACGCCTCAATATCCGCATCTGACGTGACCACGAGATGGTCTGCCGACGCAGCCTTTAACTCCGCTGCCAGCGCAGCCCCGCCGAGGTTGTCAAACTCATCCGCGTGGATCTTGAGCGGGAATCCTAACTCTGCAGCCTTGGTCAGGATCTGACGCGATTGCTCCAGGGTAAAGGCTTTCGCCTCGCAGAAGACATCCACAAAGGGTAGTCCATACCGTGGGGCATGAGTCTCCCACCATTCTTTGAGCATGGGCAGCATGGTGTCGGCAACTTCATCTGTATAGCCTTGCGGGTTGTCTTTATATTCAGGGGCAATCGCATGTGCGCCGAGGAATGTCATTACAAGGTCCATGGGGCTTTCATCGTTCAATGCAAGCAGCGCTTTAAGCAGGCGCAACTCGGTGGCGGTCTGCAGCCCATAACCGGTTTTGGCTTCGGCTGTGGTCGTCCCATGGCGGAACATCCTCAGCATGCGCGGCCGGGTCTCTGCCATCAAGGTTTCCATGCTGGCCGTGCGCGTGGCTCTCACCGTTGAAAGGATGCCGCCGCCCGCGGCAAGGATATCAAGATAGGGGGTTCCAGCCATTTTCTTTTCGAACTCATCGGCCCGGTCTCCCGCCCAAATGAGGTGGGTGTGCGGGTCTACAAAACCGGGCATGAGCACACAGCGCCCGGCATCGAGAGTGGGTTCATCAGGATAAGCATTGCGAAGCTCTTCGGTTGTGCCAACCGCGATGATCTTTTCATCGCGAATGACCACCGCGCCATTGGGGATGACACCCAGCGAACCAAGTGCCCTGCCCCGCTGAGGACCGCCCGCAAGTGTAAGAAGCTGAGAAGCTGAATGGATAAGCATGAAATCGCCAACCAGTTAGGAATACAGCAATTTAACCACAGAAACCAGCATACAAGGGATATGAAGATGCCCTGACAGGAATGTCAGGCACACACAGCCCATCTTAACAAGATTGTAAAACAAAAATTATTGACTCTTTGAGCGTTTTGCGTAGAATAAAAACATCGGACGGAATAAGTTTTCCGGAAAGTAAAAATTATAAAAAGGAGAAATTCATCATGTTGTTTTCACCCAAAGAAAAAGGCCAAGGTCTCGTGGAATACGCCCTCATCCTCGTGTTGGTCGCCATTGTCGTTATCGCGGCGCTCATGATCCTCGGACCGATCATTGGTAACGTCTTCAGCAAGATCAATTCCAGCCTCAACGCCGTGTAGTTTCGAAGCCATGCAAAAAGAACCCCGCCCCTCCGGGCGGGGTTCTTTTCTTAAGACCCGTCAAGCCCCCCACCCTAAAAATTATTGAATTTTGAAATAAGAAATTCATAAAACATGCCATAATAGAGGCATGAGACGAAAAGGAACAAGCGAACAACTGGCAATAGTAAGAAAACAAGGGCTTGCCTTGCTTGAAAAAGGAAAAAAGCCCGAGGAAGTTGCAG
>JACAEP010000070.1 GCA_013388795.1 Chloroflexota bacterium
CGGCTTGTCGAGGCTGGGACAACCTGGCTGCGCACCAACCAGCAGGTGGTTAACTCGTTGAATGTGTTCCCCGTCCCTGATGGCGACACAGGCACAAACATGAGCCTGACCTTGCAAGCCGCCTGGAACGAAGTAAAAGATAAAGGGACGAAAAATCTTGGAGAGATGGCGGCGGCATTTTCAAAAGGCGCATTGATGGGCGCGCGCGGCAACTCCGGTGTCATTACGAGCCAGATTTTGCGCGGCTTTTCACGCGGTGTGCATGAAAAACATGCTTTGGATGTGGAAACATTTGTCAAGGCGTTGGGCGAGGCGCGTGATACGGCCTATAAGGGTGTGGTCAAGCCGGTAGAGGGGACGATTCTCACCGTCATTAAAGAAACGGCTAACGCGGCAGAAGCAGCCGCCGGGTCCGTTAAGGATGCGATTGAATTGCTTGAGGTGGCTGTCAGGGCTGCGGACGAAGCGGTCAGGAAGACGCCTGAGCTTCTTCCCATCCTCAAACAAGCGGGGGTGGTGGATTCGGGCGGTAAGGGGTTGTTCTTCTTCCTTGAAGGAATGTTGCGTCATGTCTATGGCGAGTCGCTTGAAACGCCAACGATGCAGGTGCAGCCGCTATCTGCCATGAGCCTCGAAGGCGCGATGGAAGATGTGGAAGAAGGACAGGATTACGAAGTGGTTGTGGATTTTGTGCCGAACGGTGAGCTTGACCTGCAAGGCTTTTATGGCAAGTTGGAAGAGATGGGCACGTCCATTCAGGTGGGGGAAGGGGAAGGAATGTACCGAATGCACATCCATGTGCCGACTGAGAATCGCTATGTGCCGATTGATTACATTATGGGCATTGGCACGGTGACGAAGGTTGCCATTGAAAACCTGATGGCGCAGATGGATGATATTCAGAAGAGTAAATCGACTCAAATTCAATTTGGCACGGTGGAACCGGGAAATATTGCCGTGGTGGTTGTCTCACCGGGGACCGGGATCAGCCGCATCTTTGCGAGTTTGGGCGTTGCGGCAGTGGTGGCGGGCGGGCAGACGATGAACCCGTCCACGCAGGATATTTTGGGTTCGTTCGAGAATTTACCGACCGATAAAGTGATCATCCTGCCTAACAACAAGAATATTGTGATGGCGGCGAACCAAGCCAAAGAAGTGACCGTCAAGAAAGTTCAGGTCGTGCCGACGCGCACGGTTCCGCAGGGACTCGCTGCGATGCTTTCCTTCGACCCGGGCGGGGATGTGGAGGCGGTTGCCGCGAAGATGAACCGCGCGATGAACAACGCCAAAACCGGCGAGATCACCGTCGCTACGCGCTCGGTCGAGATCGATGGTGTGACTGTGAAGGATGGGCAGGTGATTGCGCTGTTGGATGGCAATCTGGTCGCTTCTGCCGATACGGTGACGCACAGTATATTTGAACTGCTCGAAAAAGCCGAAGCGCGTGAGCACGAGATCGTGACCCTGTTCTATGGCGAAGACATGCATCACGCGGAAGCCAACCATATCGCGGATGCGATCCGTGAGAAATACTCCAACCTTGAAGTTGAGGTGCAGGAAGGCGGTCAGCCGCACTATCAGTTTATTTTGTCAATTGAGTAAGTGGAAAGAAAAATTCCTGAAGTAGAACTTCAGGAATTCATTTTCAAGCAAAGTGACAGTCACCTCGCAGGCGACTGTCACTTTTATATTTTCTACTTTGCATTCATTTTGAACAGACGGTACACGGCTTTGACCAGTTCGATGCTTTGGATGATGATGACGATTGCCATTATGACCGGGAACATGTAGGTGGCAATGGTGACGAAGACTTCAGCCTGTTCAGGCGGAAACGGTCCGCCGGCGAGTGACTCGGCGCTAAAGGCGATGATGTCCGGCGTGCGCAAGATCAGGACAGTTAATGTGAGGCTGGAGGCTTCGATGACCACTTTGCCGAGGCGGGTCAGGCGGGTCCAGATGGCATTGCGCAGCAGATAGATATCGAGCAGGATTTCTGCCGCAAGTAATACATTGATCCACGGCACAAACTGGAAGAACTTTTCTGTAAACATCGGAATGAAAACTTGTTCATTCTCCGTGAAGAAGAACATGCCCAGCCACTGCGGGTAGATATTCAAGATCGCCAATGCCACGAATGTGAACACGATTTCCGTAATTAACTCAGAGCGGCTCACAGAGTCCGGGTCCGGTTCTTTGGCGAGTGAGGCGGGGTCCCAATCCTTTTCATCGTCGAAGCCGCCGATCTCTTTATCCGGCAGAACCCGCTCGAGAATGACAAAGACCAGGGTCACATTTCCGAAGGCGGCGATGGCAGCAGAGAGCGCGCTACCCAAACCCTGACCGATGATCTTCACAAAATCAGCGCCCATGAAGGGCGTATCTGTTGCGGCTTGAATTCCTGCCAGCACGAGCATGACACTGACCACTACCGTGAGGACGATCTTCAATACGAACAAATAGAACGGGAACATTTTCGGACCGATGAGGTACGGGTGTGGGTTGTAGGTCTGTGCCACTTTTTGTGGCGCGCCGTATTCCTTCAATACCTCGATCTCCATGGCTTCATCGCGCGCGTGTCCGCTGCTTTGCGCGCGGTCTTCCAGCATATCTTCGAGCGTGGACTTTAATTCCTTCTCGATGTCTTCGCGTCCGTTCAACAACGGCAAATTCTTGCCAACTTCAGAAACATAACGATCAATCAGATTCATGGTTATTCCTTTCTTTACGAGAGCATCTTGTCCATCACAGCGACAATGCCAGCCCATTCTTTTTTCATTTTCGGCAGGAGCTTTTTTCCTTCTGCACTGATGACATAATATCGACGCGGGCGTGCTTCTTCCAACTTCCAAACCGACTCAAGCAAGCCTTGCGCTTCCAACCGCCGCAGGAGGGGGTACAACGTGCCCTGGTCCACTTCCAAGCCGAGGTTGGAGAGCTTCTTCAATAGCGAGTAGCCATACTCCGGCGCGCCCAACTGACTGAGCGCCGCCAGCACGATCACACCACGCCGCAACTCCAAGACTACATTTTCGAGAGATTCTGTGTTTGCCATATCTCATCCTTTATTACATTATACTGTGCAATATATAGTATGTCAAGGGGAAAGTATCAGGTGATTTAACTGTCGTTACGAGGAGGGTAATCTTCCGCCTGAAGCAATCTCAACGTATTACAGTGAGATTGCTTCGCCGCAAAGGGCAAGGGCGCGGCTCGCAATGACGAAGGCATTTATGCTACACTTCCCTCATGAAACTTGGAATCGTCACTGACTCAACTGCCGACCTGCCGCCCTATCTCATCAAGCGACATGAAATTCAAGTCGTGCCTACGGTCTTGATCTTGGATGGAAAAGAATACAAGGATGGACTCGGCATTTCGCGGGATGAGTTTTACACGCGCCTGCCCTCGCTTCAAACCCCGGCGACGACTGCCGCGCCGTCCATTGGAGATTTTCTTTCGCCGTATCAGTCCCTGCTCGACTCTGGCTGTAACCATATCCTCTCCATTCATGTTTCAGGCAAACTCTCTGGGGTGGTCAATGTGGCTCGCCGCGCCGCGCAGGAATTCCCCGGTAAAGTCACATGCGTAGACAGCGGTTCGCTCTCAATGGGAATCGGCTTCCAAGTGCTCGCCGCCGCCGAATCCGCAGATTTGGGCGTGAAAGCCGCGTTAGACGCTGTTGAACAGACTCAACAGAAGTCAAAGGTCTTTGCCGCACTCGATACAATGGAATACCTCAAACGCAGTGGGCGCGTTCCAGCAGTGGTCGCCAATATCGGCGGGATGCTCTCCATCAAGCCGGTGGTTGAACTCCGCGATGGCGAAGTGAAGCCGATGGCCGTCAACCGCACCACCAGCCAGGCGGATGAATTTATTTTGGGTAAGCTATTGGAAGTGGGGGAGATGGAACGCCTTGCCATTCTGCACACCAATGCCGAGCATCGCGCCCATCAATTGCTGGACGGCATGATGCAAGGCAAGTCACGCATGTCTGTGCCGCGCGATGTTTTATTTGTCAATGTCACTGCCGTGATCGGCACCCATCTAGGACCGAACTGCATCGGCTTTGCGGCGGTGGGGAAGTAAAGCGACCACAGACCGCTGACCATTGACGGCGGTCTGTGCTTGGCGGTCTGCATTATCCCATTGAGACTTTCTGAACTGCCTCTTTCTCTTTCAAAAACAACACTGCCAAAATCCCAACTACCAACACAATTGTCACTGCCAAACCGCCTTCGGGGCCGAACTCGCCGCCGGTGAGCCAGTCTGCGCCGGTTTCTATCAGGTTGATGAGCGTTCCGCCTCCGGCATCCATCCCGCTGACTTGGAAGCCGAAGAAGTTGCCCTGAACCCAGTTCCAAACACTGTGTAAGGCGCTGATGCCCCACATGGAGCCTTCGCGCATGGCATACAACCCAGCGAACACGCCAAACAAGGCGAGGTTGATGAGGGCAATCGCGCTCAAGCCAGGATTGAGCCCATGTAATATGGCAAAAATAATGGACGAGACGAGCAGACCAATCCACGGTTTGTAGCGTGCCCCAATGACCGGCAAGACCCAGCCGCGGATGAGCGCTTCTTCTGCGCCGCCCTGAATGACCCAACCAATGAGGACAAGCATAACCCCTGCCACAGCGGCGAGGCCTTGTTTGGACGGGTCACCTTGCTCGAAGGAAACACTTCCAAATAAACTGAGGATGCCAACTGAACCAGCAAACATCAATGCGCCAATGAGAAATCCGCGCCCGTATTGGGAGAGGGCGTTTTTAGCTTCATAACCAAGCGTCCAAAAGGGACGTTTCTCCA
>JACAEP010000153.1 GCA_013388795.1 Chloroflexota bacterium
ATGAATTTGGGAAGGCGTAATGCGTGATGCGTGAAACGTGATGTTGCCTTGGGTGGGTTGGCTGACGCCGAGGAGGAGTTGGGCGAGGGTGGATTTGCCTGCGCCTGTTTTGCCGACGAGGGCGATGTGTTGTCCCTGTTGGATGGTCAGGTTGATGTTTTGCAGGGCGGGTGTGGTTTCGTTGGGGTAGGTGAAGGAGACGTTTGATAATTCGATAGTCGAGAAGTCAATATTCGATATTCGATATTCGAACATCGAATATCGAATATCGATTGGCGTATCCAAAATCTCATAAATCCGCTTCGCCGCTGTTGTGCCATTTATGCCTGCGTGAAATCTCGCTCCGAGGGCGCGCAGGGGCATGTAGAACTCAGGGGCGAGGATGAGCAGGAAGAGCGCGGGCTGAAATTCTATGTTGCGGTAGAGTAGGCGGAAACCGATCTCGACGGCGACGATGGCTGTTCTGATGGTGGCGAGCATTTCCAGCGCGAGCGCGGAAAGGAATGTGATGCGCAAAACGCCCAAGGTTGTATCGCGATATTGTTCAGAAATCTTGGCGATGTTCTTTGCCTGTCCCTTTGATTGACCGAAGAGTTTGAGCGTGGTCAGCCCTTGCAGACTGTCTAGGAAGTGGGCGCTGAGCAAGCGTAAGGTTTCATATTGGCGTTTGGTGACTGCTTCCGCGCCTTTGCCGATGATGATCATAAAAAACGGAATCAGCGGTGCGGTGATGAGGAAAACGAAGCCAGTGAGTAGGTCTATGGGGAAGACGAAAAATAAAATAGAAAGGGGAATAAGCGCTGTGACAACCAGTTGCGGCAGGTATTGGCTGAAATAGGCATCTAACGCTTCAATGCCTTCAACGGCGGCGGTGGTCAACTCGCCGGTGCGTTGTCCGCGAGAGTAGGCGGGACCCAGTTTGAGGATATGAGCGAAGAGCCGTTCACGCAAGTCGGTCTTGATTCTGACGGCAACGGCATTGGCAGCGACTTCGTTGAGCCAGGTTAGGAAGGCGCGTCCGCTGATGGCGAAGAGAATCAGGATGAGGGGAGTGGCGACTTGCTCTAGCGATAATTTTTTTAGGAAGACTCCATCGATCACGCTGCTGATGTTCCATGCCTGCCAGATGGTCAGCAAACCAGCCAGAAAGCCGGAGAGAATCGTCAGTGTGAGTGAAGCGCGGGTATCGCGGGTGAGGGAGAAGAGTCTACGATGCATGTGGGTGGTAGTTTACCGTCAAATTGTGAGATGACAAGGTGAAGAATGAAAGGTGGAGGGCGTGATAACCCTCCACCTTTTTTGTTAATCCTGTGCGCCAACGGGAATGAGATTACCTGTGTTGTTTGTTATTTCTACGTCTACCGATTTTTTTAGCGCGGCTTCGGCGCCCTGCCGTGCAAAGCGATATATCAAGCGGATCATAACGATGCTCAATGCAACATAGATCGTCACAAACCCTGCGAGACTTATACTCACATCTGTAACCGTCAAGTTTGGCGAGATGGCTTGTGCGGTGGTGAGCAGCCCCTGAACGATCCACGGCTGGCGCCCCATTTCGGTGGTGACCCAGCCCGCCACGCCCGCGATGAACGGCGCCGGGATGAGATAAGGCATCCACTTGAGATATTTCAGCAAGCGCGGGTTGAATTTGAGGTACGCCGTCAGCGCAGCAAAGGCGGAAGCAAAGAGCATCAAGGCTCCCAGTCCGACCATGATGCGGAACGACCAGTAGGTGATGACCATGAGCGGGATGTAGTCGCCGGGACCATAGAGAGTCTCATATTCTTTTTGGATGTCGTTCACGCCTCGAATCTCACACTCGAAGTTGTTACACGCCAGGAAGCTCATCAAGTAAGGGACTCGGATCGACCAGATCTCCTGCTTGCCGGTCCGGTCGCCGATGGTGAGCAAGGAAAACGATGCGGGCTGTTCTGTCTCCCAGATGGCTTCGATGGCGGCGAGCTTCATCGGCTGATACATGCGCATCTCCTGTCCCTGTTCATGACCAGTCATTAACAACAGGAAGGATGCAATCACACCGATGACGGAAGCGAGTTTGAAGGACGGTTTGAACACGTCCACTTCGCGGTTGTTGAGGATGTACCACGAACTAATGCCGAGGATAAAAATGGCGGCAGCGCCAAAACCTGCCGCCATGGCATGATTGAACAAAAGCCAGCCTTTTTCGTTGGTGAGTACAGCAAAGATATTGACGAGTTGAGCATTGCCTGTTGCTGGGTTGATGATGTAGCCGACGGGGTGATGCATCCAACCGCTGGCGAGCAGAATCCACAATGCTGAGAAAAAGCCGCCGATGGCTGCCATCCAGATCGAGAAGAGATGAACACGCTTTGAGACACGTCCTTCGCCGAAGATCCAAATGCCAATGAAGACCGATTCAAGGAAGAAGGCAATCAGGGTTTCAATGGCGAGCAGTGCTCCGAACACGTCACCGACGAAGCGCGAATACTCCGACCAGTTCATGCCGAACTGAAATTCCTGCACCAGCCCGGTGACCACGCCCATGCCGAAGTTGACCAAAAAAAGTTTGCCCCAAAATTTTGCCATGCGCCGCCAGCGTTCTTCACCGGTGCGGTAATACATGGTTTGGAAGATGGCGACGAACCAGATCAGCCCGAGGGTGAGAGGCACGAACAGAAAGTGCAGGGCAGTGGTGACGCCAAACTGAATACGGGAAAGGTTAATTACGTCCATTGTGACCTCCGACGAGAAAACTTATCGTGATATATTTCACAATTCATTGCGGTAAATATACCGAATAAGGTCTTTTTTGTGATTAATTTCACATAAGAACTTTGTATTTTAAACTTGTTGGGCGCCCGTTGAATTTTGCCCGTGTGGGGAGCGGAGCGATAGAGAGTGGCGATAAAAAACTCACCCCGAATTTTGGGGTGAGTTGCATTTTGAGTAACTTGCTGGTTTAGTACACCAAACTCTTTTTGTCGGCGCTGATGCGTTTGCGGAACATGTAGTACGTCCAGCCTTGGTAGGCCAGCACGATGGGAACGAAGATGAGCGCAACAATGGACATGACGGTTAATGTGTACTGTGAGGATGAGGCGTTGTAAATGGTGAGCGAGTACGCCGGGTTGGTGCTGGAGATCATCACGTTTGGGAAGATCATGCTGAAGAAGGTGACTTGAGTCAGTACGATGTTGAGCGCCACAATGATAAACGCCCAGCCTTCCATTTTGTTGTTGAGGAAGTAGCCCGTAGCAAGCAACACGGCGACAGCGGCAACAGGGACGAAGCCAGGGTTGATTACGCCGCGAGCCCAAAAGCCTGCTATGTAGGTGAAAACCGCCAGGATGATGTACAACACAGAAGCTGTAACCCAAAGTTTCTTGGCAAAGCCATTCACGCGTTCGCGCAGTTCGCCTTCGAGTTTGAGCCCGAGGAAGTTTGCGCCATGCAGCAGGAAGATGACCACGGTGGTCACGCCGCCGAGCAAGCCGTAGGGGTTGAGCAGAGTGAAGAGATTGCCCGTGAACATCATGTTCTCGTCAATGGGTACGCCGCGGGCAAGGTTGGCAAAGGCAGCTCCAAGCAGCAACGCCGAAAGGAAGGAGCCAATGGCGATCATCCAGTCGAAGGTGTTGCGCCATTTGGGGCTGGCATCTTTTGAACGGTATTCAAAAGCGATACCGCGCATGATGAGACCGACGAGCAACAGGAACAGCGCAAGGTAGAAGCC
>JACAEP010000154.1 GCA_013388795.1 Chloroflexota bacterium
CCGAAGAAGCTGCCCCAACCGAAGAAGCTGCCCCAACCGAAGAAGCCGCCCCGACTGAAGAAGCCGCCCCGACCGAAGTAACCGAAATCACATTCTGGCACGCCTATGGCACCGGCTCTGCGGAAGAAACCGCTCTTGCCGCCATCCTCGAACAGGCTGCTGTGGATCTTCCCCAATACAAGATCAACGTGCTGCAGGTCCCCTTCAACGACATCTTCAACAAGTATGACACCGATGTCGCCGCTGGCGGCGGCCCTGACATGTTCATTGCCCCGAACGACAACCTGGGTGGTCAGGCTCGCGCTGGAACCATTGCCGACATTACCGACCTCGTTGCCGGCAAGCTTGGCGACTACAGCGAACTCTCCCAGGGCGGCATGATGTACGAAGGCAAGATGTATGGTATCCCTGAGTCGCTCAAGGCGGTTGCCTTCTGGTACAACACCGACATGCTCCCCGAAGCCCCCGCCACCACCGACGACCTCAAGGCATTGATGGAAGGCGGCACGCCAATTGCCATCTCCTTCGGCTGCTACCACCACTGGGGCTTCTTCGGCTCCTTCGGCGGTCAGATTTTCGATGCCGACTACAACTTCGTTACTGACGAAGCCAACCAAGCCAATGTTGCAGCCGCCATGTCCTACCTCAATGATCTCTATCAGATCTCTGTAGAAAACGGCTGGCCGCGCAATGATAGTGACGGACTCGCTCCCTTCACCGAAGGCTCTGTGGCTGCCATCACCAACGGCAACTGGGCAATGGGTGACTATCGCAAGGCGCTCGGCGACAAACTCGCTGTGGCTCCGATTCCCGCCGGTCCTGGCGGTCCTTCCAACCCGCTCCTCGGTGTGGACGGCTGGTACTTCAACCCGAACAGCGAGAACACTGAGGCTGCGATCGAGGTCGCTCTCTACCTGACCAACACCGCCGCCTCCCAGTCCATGATGGACAACGCCGGTCACGTTCCCGCCAACACCACGGTTGAAGTGACCGACCCGCTCATCCAGAGCTTGCTCGATGCCTTCTCCACCGCTTACTTCCGTCCGCAGGTGGAATCCATGGGCAACTACTGGGGCAACTTCTGCGGAACCGACCAAGTCTTCGATGCCGGAACCCCGGCTGCCGACTGGGTCAAGACCGCCTTTGAAGGCGCCACCAAGTAAGACCGCCTAATTCAAAATCAGAGAGCGGGCAGGGAAACTTGCCCGCTCTCCTATCATTCGCTGGCAGTAACGTAAGACCTAGGAGACAAACATGGCAGTTGCTAAATCTTCTGTTGGAAAATCAAAACGAAAAAATGCGGTTCTGCCATATCTATACCTGTTGCCCGCATTTCTGATCATGGGGGTCATTACGTTTTACCCGCTAATTTATCAGGTTATCATCTCATTTACGAACTTTGAATCGAAACACTTGCTGTTAGGGCTAAAATCGCCCGAGTTGGAATTCATTGGCATAAAAAATTACATCGACATTTTCACCGCGGCATTGCCCGTTGAAAATTTCAATTTCTTCCGTGTGCTTGAGTTTAACTTTTGGTGGGCGCTCAGCAATGTCATGCTGCATGTGCCTGCCGGTGTGTTGATTGCCGTTCTCCTCAACACCGAAGGGCTATGGTTCAAACGCCTTTATCGCGCCGCCTACATCCTGCCCGTCGTTGTGCCTCCGCTTGTCGTTGCCACCGTCTGGACAAACATCTTCGACGAACGTTACGGTGCGATGAATCAATTACTCACCACCCTTTCCATGACCTTCTTTGGTGGCACGGAACCGGTCTATATCCGCTGGTTCGAAGATGTCACCCCCCCCATTCCGGGATTTCTACCCGGCGCGCCGCTGACCCTCGCCTACTACGCCATGATGATCGCCAATTTCTGGCTTGGCTGGCCCTTCATGTCTGTTGTAGCAACTGGCGCGCTGCAATCCATTCCCAAAGACTTGTACGAAGCCGCCTCCATTGACGGAGCGACAGGCAGCCAGCAATTCTGGGGCATAACAGTCCCATTACTGCGCCCTGCAATGATCCCTGCCGCCGTATACGGCTTCACCTTATCCTTCAACCTATTCAATTTCGTCTTCTTTATGACAGGCGGCGGACCGGCTCGCTCCACCGAGCTATTGGTTACTTTCGCATACAACCTGGTGCGCAACCTGCGCTGGTACGGTGTCGCAGCGGCATTCGCAGTCATCATCTTTGGCGTGGCATTGGTGGTCTTCCTCATTACCAACCGCATCACCCGCGCCACCCAAAACTACCAGGAGGCGTAACATGACCACGCAAAATCAAACCAAAAATTCAATCGTGCGCTTCCTGAACATAAACACCTCCGGGCAAACCGGCGGCCGAAACCTGCCCCTCTGGCGTCAATTGCTCCTGCAATTAATTGCAATCGCCATCCTTGCTTCCGTAATGTTCCCCATCATGTATGTGGTCACGCTCTCGTTCAGTTCCAAAACCACCCGCCCCTCCTCGCTGGAACTCTTCCCCAAAGAAATCTCCTTTGTTGCCTACCAACAAGTATTGGATAAGCCCACCGGCAACCCGGTGACGTTCATAGAACTGCTTCGCAACAGTTTTATGTTGTCCATGGGCGTGGGCATGGCTGCGCTTGCCATCGCCGTCACCGCCGCCTACGCGTTCTCACGCTTCAAATTTGCCATGCGCGAAGTACTCATGGTACTGGTCTTCATCCCATTACTCATGCCAGCCGTGGGGTTGAGTACACCGCTGTATCTTTTGCTCAATCAAGTTCAAGTCAAGGAATGCAAAGACGGCGCCACCGCCATCCAACCCTTCACCACCTGCGAAGACGGCAGCAAAGGCAAATTGCAATTCAACCTGCGCGATTCGCTCTTTGGCGTAGGCATTGCCATGACTGCCTCTGCCCTGCCCTTCGCGGTATGGAATCTCAAAGGCTACCTCGATACCATTCCGCGCGAGCTGGAGGAAGCCGCCGCCATAGACGGCGCGGACGCCAACCAAACCTTCTGGCAAATCGTCATTCCGCTTGCCATTCCACAATTGGCAGTCACCTTCTTCCTCGGTTTTATTGGCCACTGGCAGGAATTCGTGCTTACCTGGCTCTTCCTTTCCCAACCCAAAGATTACACCCTCGCCATGACCCTCTACAACATGACCGGTCAATACGCCAACGCCATCCCCTGGAACCGCTTTGCAGCCATGGCGGTCATTGTTGCTCTGCCCGTCGCAATCGTATACATCGCCCTGCAGCGTAACATTGTCGGCGGTCTGACCACCGGCAGCGTAAAAGGCTAAACTCAGTTCCTGCCCCCATCTTTTCCTCTCCCTTTTCCATAAGAAACGGAGAGGAAATTTTTTGCCCCAAACTCATTCATGCTCAAAAGACTTTTCTCCACACTGCTGCTTTTTTCTTTTCTATCAGCATGCGCCTCTTCTACACCACCGACACCTGCCCCAACGCCCCAAGCCGCTGCCACCCCGAAGGCGACTCAACCCAAACGCGACTGGTGGCGGACGGCCGTCTTCTATGAAATATTCGTCCGTTCCTTTTACGACACAGATGGCAACGGCATCGGCGACTTCAACGGCGTCGCCGCCAAACTGGATTATCTTCAAGAACTCGGTGTTACTGCCATCTGGTTGATGCCGATCCACCCCTCCCCGTCTTATCATGGCTACGATGTGCTGAACTATTACGCCGTCAACCCGCAATACGGCAGCATGGAAGATTTTAAGAACCTGCTCGCCGAAGCCCACAAGCGCGACATGCGCATCATCATTGACTTGGTCATCAATCATACCTCCAGCCAGCACCCCTGGTTCAGGGATGCGGACACCAACCTCGATTCTGCTTATCGTAATTTTTACGTCTGGGCAGATTCTCCCGGCGCGGGAAGCTGGCATCAAGGACAAAACGGCTATTACTATGGCTTCTTCTGGAGCGGCATGCCCGATTTAAATTACACCAACCCCGCCGTAACAGACGCCATGTATAAGATCAACGATTACTGGCTCAACGAGATCGGCGTGGACGGCTTCCGCATTGATGCAGTGAAGCACCTGATCGAGCAGGATGGCAAATTGGAGAACACTTCCCTGACCCATGAATGGCTAAGGGAATACTACAAAACATACAAAGCCGCCAACCCAAGCGCTTACACCATTGGCGAAGTGTATGGCGCAGGCTCGTCTGTGGTCAAACAATATACGGGAACAGAACTCGATCATATCTTCAACTTTGAGATGGCCGCCGGCATCATGGGCAGCGTCAATGGCGGCGCAAACTCAGGTATTACCAGCGCGGTTAAGTTCGCGCAGATGGACACGCCCGATTATAACTACGCCACCTTCCTCACCAACCATGACCAGAATCGCGTCATGTCGGTTTTCAATGGAGATGTAGATAAAGCAAAGGTTGCTTCTTTTCTAATGCTAACTTTGCCAGGCACGCCCTATATCTATTACGGTGAAGAGATCGGCATGCAAGGGAGAAAGCCAGATGAAGATATTCGCCTGCCCATGCAATGGAATGCGGATAAGTTTGCTGGCTTTTCAAACGTAGAACCGTGGCGCGCATTACCTGCCGACTATACGCAAGTCAACGTGGCGGCTCAAACAGGTGATCCCGCCTCCCTGCTGGAGCATTACCGAACGTTGATCCAACTGCGAAAGAGTCACCCAACATTGCAAACCGCTGATATCACCCTGTTGGATGCCGGAAATTCTGGTATCTTTGCCACCCTGCGCGCAGATTCGAACGGAACGTACATTGTCCTTGCAAATCTTACGGGTGAAGCCGTCACCGATTATCAGCTTGACCTGGGCGATGCGGAGCTGGCAGAATCCATTGTCGGCGTGGGAATGCTTTTTGGGGAAGGGCAGGCTCAAGTTCTAGAAGGAAGCGGCGGAGCTTTCAATCCGTATCAACCATTTGAAAGTTTGAATCCGTACGCGATGGCTATCATCAAGTTAAATCCATAACAAAGAGGAAGCACATGACCACACCAAGCTGGGTAAAAGACGCAATTTTTTATCAAATCTTCCCGGACCGTTTTGCAAAGAGCAATAAACTGCCAGACATCGGTTTTGAAGCCTGGGACAGCGCGCCCACGCATCACGGATTCAAAGGCGGCGACTTGTATGGCGTGATCGAGAAGCTCGACTACCTGCAAGACTTGGGAATTAATGCGATTTATTTTAACCCGGTTTTCGCTTCGGCTTCGAATCACCGTTACCATACATATGATTATTACAACGCGGACCCTCTGCTTGGCGGTAACGAAGCGTTGAAAAAATTACTAAAGGCCGCCCACAAGCGGGATATGCGTGTGGTCTTGGATGGGGTGTTTAACCATGCTTCACGCGGGTTTTGGCAGTTTCATCATGTGCTGGAAACCGGCGCGGCTTCGCCATATAAGGATTGGTTCCATTTCGACGAAGAGCGTTTGACAAGAGGCAAACACTGGGGCGCGTATCCCTCCCCTCATGAGGAAAAACTGCTTCAGCATGAAGACAGCCTGACCGCCATCGGATATCGCGCCTGGTGGAATTTGCCTGCTTTGCCAAAGTTCAATACAAACACCCCTGCTGTGCGCGAGTTTTTGTTTGACGTTGCAGAACACTGGGTAAAGTTCGGCATTGACGGCTGGCGTTTGGACGTGCCGGGCGAAATTGACGACGACGAATTTTGGCGCGCGTTCCGCCGCCGTGTGCGAGTGATTAACCCGGACGCCTATATCGTCGGCGAGATCTGGCATGAGGCACAAAGATGGCTGCAAGGCGACCAGTTTGACGCGGTGATGAATTATCTCTTCACGGCGGCGGCGTTGAATTTTTTCGCCAATTCGCATTTAAACATGAGCATCATTAACCATGCTGGCGGTTTGAAGGATCGCATCCACCCGATGAATGCACATTCCTTTGCAAATGAAGTTGACCGCATCTTAAATTTATATCCACAAGACATTACCTTTGCTCAACTCAATTTATTAGACAGCCATGATATGCCCCGCTTTCTCTCTTGCGCAAGCGGAGATAAAAACTCGCTAAAACTGGCGTGGCTCTTTCTCTTCACCATGCCGGGCGCGCCGTGCCTCTACTACGGCGACGAAATTGGCTTGGACGGCGGTCACGACCCGGATTGCCGCAAAGCCTTCCCCTGGGATGAATCGAAATGGGATCACGATCTTCTTAATTATGCAAAAACCTGCATCGCCCTGCGGAAAGAGCGCCCCGCTTTGCGGCGCGGGGAATACAAGCGCCTTTATGCCGAAGGTGATGTAATGGCGTTTTCCCGCTCCTATAAGGACGAAATGCTGATTATGGCGTTCAATACCGCTAAAGAAGAGCGGATAATTAACCTGCCCGTTGAGAAGAAACCGAAGATATTGTTTGGCTCGCCAAAGATGGCAGGCAGCCAGATCGCCATTCCCCCACGCAGCGGGGTTGTGTTGAAGTAATACAGTTCAAGTTCAAGTCCGCTATGCAAAAGGAACGCGCTTACTCAGACGGACAACTGAAAGATATTTGTCACGCCGCTTCCCGATTCTGTCTCCTCAACGACGGGCGTAATTGCGGTACAATTTAACGTATCGGGCAATGCTCGCTTCCATCACACATACCGTCAACCTGCTGGCAATGGCTGTCTCATTGTGGATGGCGCTCTACCTGTTCGGGCGGGGCTTTCCCAACCGCGCCACCCTGCGCGCATCGCTGGCATTGATGGCGATTGCCGTCTTTTTCCTCGACACCTACAACCGCTTCCATAATCCATATAAAGATACCCCCAACCTGCGCGCCGCCCTGCTGGTCATCGCTTTTGTTTGCTGGTACAGCGCCACCTTCACCCTGCTCACAGACGAACAACAGAAAAAATTCCGCCGCATGAAACTCACTCTCTACTGGCTGGCGGCTTCCGCTGTGGCATTGCTGGTGACGGCAGGCGTTGGCGTAGCGCGCAGCCCGCAAGAAATGCTCTACACCGCGCGGCTGGAATGGGACCTGCCCACCGTCTTATACGGCGCAGCGCAGTTGAGTTCATCTGCCGGGGTGCTTTTCAACCTTTTCGTTCAGCGCCGCATCCGCCAGACGGAAGAAGGCAGGTTGTTCTTCACTGCTTCGTGGTTTTTGGTTTTCGCGCTAGGGTATGGCATCTTCGCGCTTGCCGTTCCTGCCCGCACGCCGCGCGTCATTGAAGATGGGTTTGTCTTCTGCGGCATCGCATTGCTTGGGTTATCCGTCGCCCGCTACCAAAGTCTGGTTGAGCGCCGCACCATCTGGCAGGATTTCGCCATTACGTTTACGGGCATCTCGTTTATCACCGCGCTGTATCTATTCATTGCAATTGCAGTCGGGGTTCACGCCCAATATTGGGGGAACATCGCCGCGCTGGTGATTTCCACGCACGCGCTGTACGACATCGGACGCGAAGCGGTGGAACGCTGGAGAATGCGTCAGGAGAAGAGATTGCGCGTGAGAAGGAACCAAGCCCAGATGTTGGAAGATGAAGCGCTGCGCCTCCGCCTGGATAAGGAACTGACTCTCCTCCTTCAAGCATTGAACGCATCCCAGGGGTTGATCGCCATCCGCGAAGAGGAGCGGCTGACCGTTGCCGCAACTCGCAACTCCCTGCCGCTCGGCAGATCCGCCCCGGAATACCTATCTGCTAAAGAAGGGCTTACCCGCATAAAAGGCGAACCCGATGGCTTGGCGTACGTTGTGCCAATCTTTGAAGGAATGCAGCCCATCGCGCTCATCGCGGTCGGACATTCCAACGCAAAACTGGAATACTCCAGCGGCGAACTGGAACTGCTGGAGGAATTCTCGGAGCAGGTCGGCACCTTCATTTCAATCATCAACGCGCGGAAGGTTTCGATGCATTTTGCGGCGGCGCGGGTGACCAAAAGCCTGACGGCTGGCGTGGAAGCCGATTTTTCCAAATCTGTGGAAGACGCCCTGCGGCATTTTGCGGATGTGCTTTATCTGGGGCGATCTTCTCTTGCGGAGTGGGCGGAAATCCAGTCCAAGTCACATGTGGAATGCGGCAAGCGTTTGCAACATATTTTGCGCGCGGCAGTGCAAGCCCTGCGCCCCGAAGGCGAACGCCCGCCGGAACCTCTTCCGCGCGAGTGGTATAACTTTGTCGTCCTGTATGACGCCTACATTCAGGGCGTACCCAACCGCGAGGTGATGGCGCGCTTGTATGTCTCCGAAGGGACCTTCCACCGCACGCGGCGGCACGCTGTGCATGGCGTGGCGCGCTGGCTGGCAGAGCAAAAGCGCGTCGGCAGACTTAACAGTTTTTGACAGTTTTTCACCAAACAGAGGGGAATAATGGGGGCGTGCTTTCCAAAAACCGAGAAAATCAAACAAAATCGGACCGAAAATTAGCGCCAAATTGCGGCGGCGAAGATGAATACATCGGAATGTTTCTGGCATGGATGTTTCTGTATTGGGCGTTTACGCTGCTTTTGGCTGTCTCATTGGCGCTGACGGCATAAAGGAACTTCCGCAAGTTGAAAGTTTTTGTCAGTTTTTTGGTTAAAAACACCTCACAATATCGAAAAAAAAAGAGAAAAGCAAGGCTTATATTTCAGCGCAGTCAATTGACCGTATAAAACTATTTATTAAGGAGAACAACAAGGAGAACAACATGAATATCAAACGCTCGCCAATCCTATTTTCAATCACCCTATTTACAATCGTCAACTTGGCGTGTGCGACGCTGTCTAATCTGCCTGCGACCACGCCTGAACCAACTGCCATCCCGAACACAGTCACGCCTCCATCACGGCAACGGCAACCTTAAAACCCACCAACACTCCGCGTCCGACCGCCACAATAGCGCCGCCTACTGCCACAGCAGCCCCGGTGGGAGTGACCGTATCAAATAAAGAGTATGAAGTAAACGTTATTAAGGTTCGAAAACTGGGCAGCGTCTATTTAGACCAGAACCACGTCTGGCAGGCAAATCCCGGATATTTATTTCTTGAATTAGGCGTTCGTGTTGTCGGCAAACGAACAGGCATAACCTCCATTCCCTGGAAAAATATTTATGTCGTTGACCAGGATGGCAATAGCTGGTATCCGAACTGGGGCGGATATAAAACCGCAAGCATTGGAGAGAAGATCAACCCTGCCGAAATCATATTTGCGGAAATCGAAAATGAAAAAGCATTGATCTCATTCACTGAAGCTATCTTTCTTCGTTTGATATGGACCGTAAAAGATAACAACCCATCCACTGTATTATTTGGGTTCGACACGGCGCCGCTTATAGAAGTTGTCATAGATTAATCGTACGGTATAAAAACGGCCGAACCAAAAATTCGTAATTACTTAATGAAAAGGACCTAACATGAAAGCACAAAAAGTTTTTTTGCTGTATTTCTTGCCGCAATGTTGGCCATCAGCCTGGCGTGTTCATCAGTATCTGAGCTGGCTGCTACCCCCACCCCGCTGCCAACTTCCACCTTTACCCCTACCCCGCCGCCCACCCCAACCCCCACACCAGAAGGGCCCCGGTCTTCCAACGGCAACCCCATCGTAACGAGCCTTGGAAATTTGAGTTTATCGAACGAACTTTATACCCACCCAACTGGTTTTGTCTCTTTCTACCCCATGGAAGGATGGGAACTGACAGAAACCCACTATTCTGTAGAAATGGCGGAGCCCGGCGGAAATGTCGTTTATTCGATCACAGCCATCAATACCGGATATAAATTGGACAGCGCCGCGTTTGAACAGTTTCGCCTGAACAATGAAGCATTTTACATGGGACTGGATGAGTACAAGGAAATTAACAACAGCAGCAACCCTGCCATCAACTTATATCTTGTAGAAAAAACCTATGCAATTGCAGGCGCAAAATTTTATGCGCAAACCATATATCAACAGTTTGGAAACGTAATTTACACGATAGAAATCTACGGCGACGGGAATCTCATCAAGTCCGACCCTGACAATCCCTACCTGATAATGTTCGACTCATTTGCTCAAACCATGAATGTGCATTCTGATATTGTGTCCACGTTCCCAATGTATGAATGGAGATGGAACTATCAATCAGACTACCTTCCCGTCACGATATCCGTTCCCTGGCATTGGTATTATGACGAAAACTTCGAGACTCAAGTTACGCACTTCGTCTCGCCAGATAACCTGGCTGGAGCAAACTTAATCATCTCAGATACTGTAAAACTGGTTGGAGAAACAGGCAAAAAGCTTGGCTTCGATCTGTCGCTGGTTTACCTCCAAGCCGTCACACACGCAGACGATATTGTCACTAGTGAAGTTGAGAATTTTAAGGCAGGCGATGGGAGATATGCTTACACCTGGTCGTCTCAGACTTCGAATTACTCCGGTGCCGTTTTATTCGATACAAGAGTGCCAAACAAACTTGTTCTTTTCGTTTTTTATACGCAAACGGATGTGTACGATACCTATATGTCCATACTGGCAGACATTGGCGATTCGTACCTTCTTGAACAGTAAACTCCAACTTCACTGAAACGCCAAGGAAATTTGCCCCTGTAAACAGACCGCCGATGGCTGACCGCAATACATCATTGGCGGTCTTGGGCAATGCGGGTGGTATGTCAAAAATTGTGTAAAAATGCGCTGCGAACTTATGAAAATTCACAAATAAATACCATAACCGCGTAGCTGGCATTCTCGAACGCCAACAGGCGCGTGAGAGAACGCGCCCCGCGCAACATTACGAGATTATTTTGTTAAAGACCATAATGTCGCGCAGCTTTTACACAAGATCGCCATACGAATGTCATGCGTCCTGCCAATATGTATCCTAAAGGAATCGAGACGCCGCTTTCTAAAAAATTTCTTATAAAAAAAGCGATAAGGTAAAATAAACGAAACCCTGAGTTAAAAAGCGCCTTTTCAGCCGCAATTACGCGCAAAGCAAGTAGCTTTAAGGCGCTCACGGAAACAAGAGGCAACTTTATGAACCGCCAAAAAGAAATTCAACTAGCCAAAGCCCCGTACAATTGGCTCACAGCGTCGCCGCTCATTACGGTTGCCACACTTTTATTTATTACGCAGTTCGGCACCGTCCTGTGCGACTCGCTAAATCTGTTTTGCAGATACGAACAATGGACATACATCATCGGCGTTCTCCTGTCTGCGCTCTGGCATCTCCTGCTTTTGCAATATGTGAACAATAAAGAAAGCGAACTCGTCCGCGAACACGGGCGCAAGGCGTTGATGCAGGCGGGCATCCGCACGGGCGTGGCGCTGCTCGGCGTTACATTAGATTGGGCGCTGGGCGCAAGCGGCGGATTTGCCTGCGTTGCAATCATCGTACTGCTTATCATTTGGGCGGTCAATATAACGCAATCCAAACATTGGGTTGAAGGCGATAATCCACCGGTTCCTGTCATCCCTGAGGCGGCTCCAAGTCCTGAGAACAAAATCCTCATCCAACCAACACAGGAATTGCTCGACCAAATCCTGACTGACCTCCATAGGGAAGACGATGTCGTCGTCATTACAGCCATTAACAAACTAGAGGACTTCAGTGAAGCCAATGAAGCGATTTTGAACCGCCTCGAAGACCTCGCCAACAAGGACGACAACATGGACATCAGGATGGATGCGCGCATCGCGCTCCACCGGCTGGTGAAAAGCGCCCCATCACAATTCGTCATAGGCGCGCCAGTTGAAGGCAATATAAGCAACGCAAAAGAAAAACTCGATAAAGTTCTCAGCGAATTGACAAGCGGCGATAACAGCGTTGTATGGCAAGCCGTCGAAACAGCGCGCGAGATAGAGTTCAGCAGCGAAGCAATCCGCCGCAGGCTCGAAATACTGGCCACTAAAAGCGGGGACAAGAAAATCCGCGAAAATGCGCTCGCTGCATTGGCTTCCCCCGCCAACCGCGCCGTTCAAAAGCTCCTCAACCCGGGCAAACTGGACCGTGTCACTCGTTACGTCATCCTTCAAGAAATCGAAGAGTGGACAAAAAATAAATTGATCGAAACGCACATCGCGGATGTGCTTCGCCGCCGCTACGATTTCGACTTTGACGTAACGCCTCAGACGCCGCCCAAGCCTGCTTCTGCCCAACCAGCCGTTGCAACGCCGAAAGCGGAGACGCCCGCCCCGGCAGCGCCGCCCCGGTCCCAGGTCCCGCCGGAGCCGCGCCCGACACTTTTACAAACCCTCACCAGCGAATCCGCCATCCGCATTTATCTGTATCTCGGCGCGTTCTTCGTCATTGCCGCCGCCGCCATATTGGGCGCGGTTGTGCCAGAATTGCGCCTGCCCATCCTCATCCTCGGCACGTTCATCTTTGGCGGGCTGGCGGTCGCCATCAAGAAGCGGCTGCCCCAGCCAGGTTTTGCGTTATTTATCATATTTTCTTTCCTCTTAGTCATCACTGCCAACAGTCTCGAAGAAACGATGCGCGCAGCCTTCAACCTCACCGCGAATTTCACCGACGCGTATTGGGTTGTGGTTTTCATCATCATGGCGCTGATATGGGCGGGCAGCGCCTGGTTGTATGAATCCCGCCTTTTCTCGGTTACAGCCTTCGGTTCGTTGATCCTCGCGGCATTCCGCCTCGGCGGCCTGTTCGAAGTGGAATTTGTCTATTACACCCTGCTAACAGGCTTCACCGCGCTCATGGGGCTGGCTGGCACATGGCTTCTTAAGAAATGGAAGGACAATAAATTTGCGCTGCCGCTTTTCTTTGCCGCCCAGGTTTTGCAACTCATCAATCTTGCCGCCTCCCTTTCGATCTTCGGCATTGACACATTCAATCCCTCCTCAGAAAACCTGTTGAATCTGGTCGCATTTGCAACATGGGCATTGGCGGGAATTTTCTACATCCTCTCGGAAGGTCTTTATCCATTCTTTGCCTTCCCATGGCTGGCGGCTGCCACGCTCATCCCCATGCCGTGGTTCGTTACCGCCACTTTCGATCTCAAAAGCCTGGGGGCTGCAATCGTGTTGCTTGTTTGGGGCAGCGGTTTGGCAGTGATTAGCGAACCGCTCGTCCGGTTTGAAAAACTCAAAAAGTATGGACTTCCTGTTTTGCTGGCGTCCATGCCGAGCCTTGCGCTGGCGCTCTTTACGGGCTTTGTCCACGAAACCTGGCTGGGGTTCATTATCGCGGCGGGCATTGCCTTCCTGTTTGCCGCGCTTCACATTCTGCAACCCCGCTGGTGGCTGTGGGGATTGGCTTTGCTCAACGCGTCTATTGCCTACTTCGCCTTCTTCCAACTAGACTTCATCAAAGCCTTGGATGTTTTCTTCGGCTACCAACTGGTCGGCATCACCATCCTTTTCCTGCTGCCAGACCTGTTCTTGAAAAAAGATTGGAGCCTCAGCCTGCCATGGCGGCTGCCGCTCCGCATCTTCGGCGCGGCGTTCCTGTTTGCCGCAAGCCTCCTTCTGCTGACCCAGAATAAATCGGGGCATATTGCCGCCAATTACTTCGTCCTTACCCTGTTCTGTACGGCATATGCGCTTGCCTATCGCAAATCTTATCTTGCTTATCTCCCTGCCGCATATCTTCCGCTTGCAGTTGTCTATGCCCTCAATGCCTTCCACTTCGACGCATGGCTTCCTGCGCTTACGGCGCTTGCTGTCCTCTACTATTTTGCGGGGACTGTAATCCGCAAACATGAGAAATGGGGCAATACGCTCCGCTACAGCGGCATGGCGCTTGGCGCAATATTTTCCTTTGCCGCCCTGATATTGACGAAAGAAACCGGCGGCTGGTATGCGCTCATTGCGGGTTTGCTCTTCATCGCAGAAACATATCTCAGCCGCAACGGATTCTTCGAACTGGGCGCGCCCGTTCTGTTCACGCTTGGCATTTTCCTCATCCTGCGCGATTTCGATGTGGAACAGGCTTCTTATCACCTGCTTGCCTATTCGCTCGTCTGGCTGCTCGCAGACCTGCTTGCCCACCTCGCCTTGACCAACCCAAGACCATTAAGCATCATCGTCCGCTTAATTGGGGGAATGCTTGCATTGACCAACTATGCCTTTCTCTTTGCAGAGCAGGACGCCTGGATTCCCGTCATTGGATTCGGAATTTACGCGCTTCTTTTTCTAACGATCAGCCTGCTCTATCGCCAACCGAATTTGCTCTACGCCTTTACATTAACTCTGCCGCTTTTTGTTACCTTCCTCTTCCGCGCCTTCAACATAACAAAATGGGTTCACCCGGTTATTGCGGTGGCAATGGCGTATTATGCCCTCGGGACATTCCTCCGCGCCATGAACCGCGTCAAAGGCTGGGACCAATCCCTGCTTTACAGCGGTCTCGGCGTAGGCGTCATAGCCTCGATTGGCGCGCTCATTCTCGGCGGGTTGGATGCGTCCATTCCGGTGGCGATTGCCGCCACGCTTTGGGCATTCGAAGCCTTCGCGAAACGAAATGCCTGGCTGGCGTTCCCCGCCAACGGCTTGTACCTGCTCGCATATTTCATCATTCTTTTCAACCTAAACGTGAACGAACCGCAATTTTTCTCGGTTGGCGCCGCCCTCTTCGGCTTGATCCAGCACTATTTGTTGACCCGCGCAGAAAGTAAAACCGGCGCGTTCATCATGGGCATGTTCTCTCAATTCGTTTTATTAGGAACCACCTACATCGAGATGCTCAACAAGAACGCGCTAGGATATTTCTTCCTGCTATTTGCCCAATCGCTTGTGATCCTCATATACGGCATCGTTATCCGCTCACGCAGTCTTACCCTCTTCCCCATCGGTTTTGCAGCGCTGGGCGTTATCACCGTTGTTTACAGCGCCTTGAAAAATATTGGGACGATCTTTGTCATCGGCTGCACAGGCATTCTCCTGCTCATGCTGGGAATTGCCGCCGTGCTATTGCGCGAACGCATCGCCAAGCTAGGCGAACAATTCAGTGAGTGGAAGGCATAAACCGATTGTTTTCAAGAAAGGGCGTTGAAGCATGTCCGCCCAAAATATTCTCAGGCTACGGGTTGCCATTACCACGCGGGAGTATGAAGGCTAGTCAAGTTTTATTGTTTGGGATTGGGCATTGAACCCGCCGCCGTCTGGAACAATGACGGCGGCAAAGCGTTAATGCTTGAAATGGGAAAAACCTCGCTGGAAATTTTCGATATTGCAAGCAAAAGAAAATGACTAATTTCTCCACACTGCTTTGACTAGTTCCGGCAAGAGCTCGCCAGATTTGCCGTGAAAGGCATAATCAACCCTCGGGGTGAGCGGCGTCGGCTCGGCGTTGATCTCAACGACCACCGAACCGTTGTTCCGCGCCGCATGAGCCAGCGAAGCAGCAGGCTGCACAACGCCGGACGTACCGATGGAAAAGAATACCTGACAGGCGCGCGCGGCTCGGACGGCGGCTTCCAACTCGCCTCGCGGAAGCGCCTCCCCAAACCAGACGACATCCGGACGGAGAAGCCCGCCACATTCATGGCACACCGGAACTGCCTCTGTATCATCACCCCATGTTTCTGTGAACATTCCACATTCTGAACAGCGGACTCGTTGAATATTGCCATGCAACTCCAGAACATTTTTGCTGCCCGCAAAGCGATGCAGCCCATCCACATTTTGGGTGATGAGCGTAAAGTTGGGGATGCGGTTTTCCATTTCGACCAGCGCGTAATGCCCTGGGTTGGGCCGCGCCCCCTTAATGGCTTCACGCCGCCATGCGTACCAATCCCAAACAAGTTTGGGGGCGCGGGCAAAGGCTTCGGGCGAGGCTAAATCTTCCGGCTTGTATTGCGCCCACAGTCCGGTTTGAGCGTCGCGGAAGGTGCGGAGTCCGCTTTCTTGGGAGACGCCTGCCCCTGTCAGAACCACGACCTGCTCTGCAGTTGTAAGGAAACGAATGAAATCAGAGGGAAAGTTCATTATGGCTTAACGTTCGCAGAGGTGGGGGTTGCGGTTGGAACGCACTCCAGCATTTTGAGTTTTTCTTTATAAATCCCTGTGCGCGCAATCTCTACGCCTGTCTTCCTCGTGGCAACAATCTGGTATTCTATCCACGCAGTTTGGAAGTAGGCATCTTCGCGCATTTCGGCGGTGCTGAGATCGTGAAAGTAGGTACCCGCGCCAATGGTCTCCATATCAATCTTGGTCCATTTTCCATATCGTTCTGCAGTCATGCTTTTGAAGCGAACGAACAACAGCACATAGGCGGCGCCGTTGTAATCCACCACTTGTGCGGTAATGCGAACGACGGAAGGCTCGCATACGCCAGCCTTATAAAACTCATTCAGAGAGGTGATTACACTTAGAAAGCCGTCTAGCTGAAAGGTGGGTGTGGGCGTACTGGGCGTAAGCAATGCCAATGGCGTGACAGAGACTACCACGGTGGGGCTGGCGTCAAGCGCGGGCGTCGGGGTTTTGATGCCGACCAATGTTGGGGTGAGGGTGAATGTCAATGTGGGGGTAACAGGTGTGGATGAGGGAAGAAGCGTCGCTGTGTTTGTGATAGTCGGTTCGGGTTTGGGAGTGGGGACGGGGGCAAGAATCCCTCCGCAGGCAATGGTCAGACCAGCGCTCAAAAGTAGAATGATTATTTTTTTCATGGGCTAAGGAGTGGCGATGGGGCAGCCAGTCAGGGGGGTGAGGCAGGGACATGGATACATATCGAAGGCTTTTTCGAAAACGCGCGTGCGGCCAATCTCTTCACCTTTGATATTGGTCGCAACAAGTTGAAAGTATACCCAGGAACGCAGGTAATGGTTGTGACCTTCGATCTTGCTGCCAATAAGGTTATATGTAAATTCGCCTTGACCGCGATTGAGCATGATATTGCCGCTGGTCCAGGGAGTGTAATCTTCTTTTTCAATATCGCGCACCCGCGTGAAGATGATGACGCTAAAGACTTCATCAGGATCTTCCACTTCAGCCCGGACATTGACCTGGTTCGGCTCACAGCCGCCCCAGTAGATCTTGGTCGGCGAGTATTCCACGCTAAAAAAACCCGGACCCGGTGCAGTTCTTGTGGATGTAATGGCTGGTGTAACAGTATTGCCATCAATGATGATCTGCGGCAATGCAAACGGCGTGAAGGTTGGCAGATTCGGGTCTTGCGTGGGAATGCGGACAATGGTCGCCGATGCAGTGGGCTTAGGCGTGTTGGTGCTGGTGGGTGTATCGGCAGGGGTAAAGGTGATAAAAGCGGTTTTTGTCGGCAAAGGTGTGCTGGTGGGGACAAGCAAATCTGCCATGGAGCAGGCGGAAAGCAGAAAGGCTGCAAGCACAGGGAAAATTTTCGTACGGATGATTGAATGCCTCATTCCGCTATAATACTATGAAATCTGATGCAAAAAAGTGACGGTCCCTTTGAAGGGGACCGTCACTTTCTTAAGCGGAAGCGCCAGAGTAGTTTTTTACCCCGGTCAACCATATCATCCGAGCGATAGTGAAAAGTACCAATGTCAAGGCGAGCGCACCAAGCCAGGTTTGTAAAGACAGGCGTCCGGTCAGGGCGGAGGCGGGGATCGTAACCGCAAACGCCACAGGGACGAGGAAGGTCAGCCCGTATCTGAGCCAGTTGGGGTAGATATCCACTGGCCAGCGGCCCGCCGCATACAAACCTTCAAATAAGTTGGCAATTTCATTGACACGTACGAACCAAAAAGCAGTGGATGTGATGATGAGCCAGAAACTGTACACCATGATCGCTCCCATCACTAATGCGGAGAGATATCCCAGCACAGACCAAATACTTACAAGCCAGTTCAGTTGTGTGAGGGCAACTGCCAGCACGACCAGCCCGGTGATCACGTCAACCAACTGCCAAAGACGAAACTCACGCACGCTGACGAGCAATTGCGCGTCAGCAGGCTTGGTAAGGGCATAGTCGAGTGTGCCTTCGCGTATCTCTTCCATAAGACGTTCCATATTGGGTTGAATGGCAGAACGAATAAACCCGCCAGTGATGGTAAAAACTCCCATGACTGCCAGCAATTCGGGTTTGGTCCAACCGCCGAGTTCAGTAACCTGGTTAAAGACAAGATTCAACCCGATCAGCCCCGTTCCCAATGCAATAAAGGTTTGCAAAATTTGAATGTATAAATTGGCACGGTATTGAAACTCGTTCAGGATGCCAATACGCAGATAGTTGGCGGCTAATTTGAGTCCTTGCATCTTAACCTCCCACTGCCGAGAAGCGGCCAATGGCGATCTTCCAGATCTGACTGACGATCACAGAGCCAAAGAATACCCACGCGAACTGCATGCCCAGACCAAGCAACAGATCGCTTACAGACATGCTCCCCACCAGTACTTCAATGGGATACCCAAACGCCCACCGAAAAGGGAAGAACCAGGCGGCAGTTTGTACCGCCTCCGGCATCAGCGACAGCGGGACCAAACGCCCGGAGAGGATCAACTCTGCAGCAAAATACAATTCGAATAAAGCGCTGACGCGCGTTGTCCAAAAGGTGACCATTCCTAGCAGCGATAACGTGATGGTGCGAATCAGATATGCCATCCAAATGGCAATGAAGAAGACCGCGCCTTCAAGCAGGGTTGGGTGTAAATCAGGCTTAAAGATCAGCGACAGGAGAATTGCCAGCGGAATCCATAAGATGATCATCACAACCTTCCAACCCGCAAAAAATGCCACATCTTCGTGAAGCGGATGCATTGGTCGCAGCAGAGAAGTTGAGAGGCGTCCCTGTCGAATGCGCCATTCCCAGCCGTAAGGCGTAAAGGCAATGTTCATCTGACGCACGAGCGTCCACACAATATAATATGCCGCGAGCGAGCCGGGGGTATATCCACCCACTGAGCCGCCCTCCTGATTTGCCACCGCCGACCAGACCACCATATAAATCACTGGTTCAGCCAGCATGCCAATCATATAAAAATAATTGGCAACCGGATATTGCCATTGTTCCATGACAGAAACACGCATCATGGAGATGTAATAATCGAAATATCGTTTCATTCTAGCGTTTCCCTCTTAACAGAAAAGACCGACTCAATCACTTCTTCAATAGGCGCTGATTCGACAGTGAGGTCAACTACAGATAATTCGTTGAGCAGACGCGAGGTGACTGCCGAGGTTTTTTCCTTGGGCACACGCATCGTCACTCTGGACCCGTCTACGGATACCACATCTCCATATTGGCTCAAATCTGAGGCTGGAGTGTCGATTGTAAAACCAACTGTCTTGAACGCAGAGAATTTCTCTACCAGTGCCGAGAGATCACCGTCGAAAAGCAGCCGCCCATGGTGAATAACGATGACGCGTTTGCACAAGGCTTCCACATCTGCCATGTAATGGCTGGTGAGCAGTACGGTCGCCCCATAACGTTTATTGTATTCCGCCACAAATGACCGGATGCGCTTCTGCATCGTCACATCCAAGCCCAGGGTCGGTTCGTCAAGGAAGAGAATCTTGGGCTTATGCAGTAATGCACCGACAATTTCCATCTTCATGCGTTCACCCAACGAGAGATTGCGGACGGGCTTCTGCACAAGGTCTTTCAGGTCCAGGAGTGCGATAAACTCATCACGCGTGTGTTTGAACTCATCCAATGGAATACTATAAATGGCACGCTGCAAGTCAAACGAATCGAGGGCGGGTAGATCCCAGGAAAGTTGATTGCGGTTACCCATCACCAATGTGATCTGGCGCAGATAATCATGGTCTCGTTTGGCAGGCTCATACCCTAACACAGACAGTTCGCCCGAGGTGGGATGCAAAAGTCCGCTAAGCATTTTGAGCGTGGTAGTCTTCCCTGCGCCGTTCGGACCGAGAAATCCAACCACTTCGCCGGGCTGGATATTGAACGAGATACCGTCCACAGCTTTGACGGTTTTGTAGGTGCGTTTGAAGAGTCCCTTGGCGGCGGCAATCAACCCCGCCTCGCGTTCGGGAACTTGATAATGTTTTGCCAGTTTCGAGATCGAAATGACAGAGGACATGGATTACTCCTGATTTAATTGTTTTGAATTGTGTTCGTTACCAATATACGCCCTTTGGCAACAAAAAACCGCAGGGCATCAGCGTACCTGCGGCAGAAGTGTTGGAAACCGAAATTACCTAAAATACCGGAAGGGAGGTACGCTTGTTGATTTTAAGATGTAATGGTATGTTTTCATCAAGGACCTCCTTTTGAAGTAAAATTAATTTCTGCAAAAGTTTATCATAGTTACACACATCCAGTCAATCAGTTTTTTTACCGGAGAATCGCGAAATGAGGCTTAAGATATTTTTTACCCAGCCCGTTAATTTATTCCTGATTAGCATGATGATCCTATCCTGCACAATGCCGGTTTCAACAGCGGATGACATCGAGCTGTATTTTGGGCGACCACAAGCAGGGGATGTCATTATGGTTGGTGAAACGTTTAGTTTACTGGCAAACGGAGCCTCATCAGGCGGAACCGTCTCGCGTGTTTTATTCTTTGCCAATGGTGCCCTGGTGGGTGAAGCCCCAAACGTAGCCGGGGAAACCATCGTTGCTGAATATCGATGGACGCCGGAGGAACCCGGTCAGTATACTCTTCAATTTTCGGCTCAACGCGGTAGTGAATATCATTATTCTGAGACCATTCAAGTATGTGTGCTTCCATTTCAGATTGCCCCCGGTCACCCCACGGATATTTATGCTCACGGCTATGAAGGTGACTGCGTGATTCCCACTCCTGCCGCCTCCAGCACGCCCGGTGATCCAGCAACTGACACAGTAAGCGCAAGCCCTGATCCTCTGACGTATGTACCTTTATATTATGAATCCTGTCCCGATCAAACCCGTGTGGTTAACTTTAAGTTTTATATCAATGATCCTGGAAACGAAGTGGTCTTCGCTTCGATCAACATGCAAATGGATCCCGCCTTCTTTGGGCGCATCAGTGGTGAGACGACCCTGGCACTGACACAAATTGCCAGCGCGCCGCCAAATACCAAACAATATGCTGGTAGTCTTGATATGCATATCTATTTCAGCCGGTCGTTGACTGTGCCAGAAACCGGCGAAGGATTAAGCGGAAACTTGACCTGGCGAGCACGAGCATACAATCGAAGCGGCGAAATCGTACTGGAGGAAGGCCCATTTACCATCGAAGTCAATCCAACGACGTGCGACGGCATCCTTCCAGCGACATTAACTCCTACAATCGTTTCTACAAGTGAGGCGCAACTGACAGCTACTCCCGCATCGGCTTTGGATTGCCCGCCAGGAACGTACTATTCAGACATCACGAACAAATGCTATCAAATCGCCATCCCAACGGCGACAAAAAAAGAAAGTAACGATAACAATGACTCTGGAGGTGGAGGGAATGTAATCAACTGTTCTCAATTTGACTCCTCGAACGCCTGCATAGCCGCCGGGTGTTCATATAATTACGCAACCAAAACCTGTGAATCGCCATGAACAAAAAGGAAATCGAACAAGGACTGGATGAAACTCACCGCCGCTTTGTCGAGCTGGTCAATTCGATTCCAGAGGAGAACTATTCCCTGCCCACCGACAACCCGACATGGACGGTGGGAGACATTCTTTTTCACATTACGCTGGGTCCACGGGCGATTGCGCTGGAGATTTGGATGCTTACCCACGCTCCCGGGTTGTTCGGCTTCGCGATGCGGCATTTCCCCTCGCGCTTCTTTAACTCGGTCAACGCCTGGTTCGGGCGCGGACGGAGCAGACGAGTCAGCCGTCAGGGTTTGCTCAAGGCTTACGGGAAGGCGCACACAGTTATAAAGTCCGAATTGAGGCGGACGCGGGAGGAGGATTTGGTCAAATCGGTGGTGTATCCGCCAGATTTTGTATCCGCCCTAGCTGGAGAGGTCACACCGGAGCGTCTTTTCCGCTTTGTGACCGGGCATTTTGAGGAGCATGAGGCTGCCCTTCGACTTCGCCGCTAACGCGGCTCCGCTCAGGGTGAATTCTGGTATAATCCTGCCCCGTGACTGGTCCTACCGACGGTTTAAACGCTTTCGGCATGGAGACCTGCAATTTTTATGGAAAGGAGACGCATACGTCATGCCCCTCGCAAAGGAAGTTAAGACAAAGGCGATCGAAGATTTTCATCGCCACGATAAGGATACCGGCTCGCCTGAAGTTCAGGTTGCCATCCTTACCAACCGCATTCAGCAGTTGACCGAGCACTTGCGCAACAACAAGCAGGATCAATCCTGTCGCCGCGGTTTGCTCAAGTTGGTGGGTCAGCGCCGCCGCCTGCTCACCTATCTGCGCCAGAGCAATTATCAGTCGTACCTCAGTGTCACTGAACGTTTGAACTTGCGCCGCAAGTAGTAATACCGAGACCTGACAGGTTTTAGTAACCTGTCAGGTCTTTTGTGTAACCCGCCGTCAGGAATTGAATAGCGCGAACAACTCAGTTGTTCCCACTCTTCAGTCCCTGACCTCGAGGCGGGAGTTTTCAGGGGCGAGTCGTGTTTCGCCCACATTTTAGGAGACAATTAAATATGAAACCCGAAGGTAAACGCTATTCAGCCGTCGTTGGCAACAAGACGGTCACTATCGAAACGGGTCGCCTCGCCGGACAAGCTGGCGGCGCGCTTACGCTTGGTATTGATGATGCCATTGTGTTCGCTTCTGCCACTATGGGCGGCGTGCGCGACGGCATTGACTTCTTCCCCTTGAGCGTGGAATATGAAGAAAGACTGTATGCGGGAGGAAAAATTCCCGGCTCTTTCTTCCGCCGGGAAGGACGCGCCTCTACGGAGTCGATCCTCACCGCAAGATTGACCGACCGACCTCTGCGCCCGCTCTTTCAGGATGGCATGCGCAATGAAGTGCAAGTCATCATGTACTCGTTCTCATCGGACGGCATCAACCCGCTCGATATCCTCGCCATCAACGCCGCTTCGGCTGCGATTATGATCTCAGACATTCCCTGGGGCGGACCTGTCGGCGCAGTCCGCATTGGGCGCCTGAACGGCGAGTTTGTCATCAACCCGACCTTTGCCGAGATGGACGCCTCTGACCTGGACCTGCGCATCGCCGGTACGAAGGACGCCATCCTCATGGTGGAGTGCGGCGCAAACGAGATTCCCGAAGATGTAATGGTGCAGGCTCTTGAATTGGGTCATGCCTCCATTCAACCGATCATTGAACTGCAATTGCAAATGGCTGCCGAGATCGGCAAGCCCAAACGCCAAATTACACTTTACTTACCCAGCGAAGAAATCAAGAAAAAAGTCTTCAACCGCGTGAGCGGGCCGATGAACGAACTGCTCGACAAGCCGCTCTCCAAGATGGAGTTCTACACTGGCATGAGCGCCATCAAAGAAGCCGCCGAAGCCGAGTTCTGCGCCGTGCCCAACCCTCATACGGAAGCAAGCGGCGCGAATGCCGCCGACTATATGCCCGTTAATGAATTCCGCGAGGCGTTTGAACTAGCGGAGCAGGCGGTTGTCCGCGAGCGTATTTTGAGCATGGGAAAGCGGCCCGATGGACGCAAGCCGACTGAAATTCGCCCGATCTGGTGCGACGTAAACGTATCGCCCCGCGCACATGGAACCGGTCTGTTCACTCGCGGCGAAACGCAAATTCTCTCCTTTGCCACGCTCGGCACGTTGGGTGAAGCGCAAGAACTGGATAACCTCTCCCCGATGGATACAAAACGTTACATGCACCACTACAACTTCCCGCCCTTCTCTACGGGAGAAGTCAAACCCCTGCGCGGGCAAAGCAGGCGCGAAGTCGGTCACGGCGCATTGGCAGAACGCGCGCTGGAACCGGTCATCCCCAACGAAGAATCTTTCCCGTATGCCATTCGCGTAGTGTCTGAGGCATTGTCTTCCAACGGCTCGACCTCGATGGGGTCGGTCTGTGGTTCGACGCTTGCTCTCGTGGACGCGGGCGTGCCGATCAAAGCGCCTGTCTCTGGCGTGGCAATGGGGCTCATCACCGATGATTCGGGACGCTACCAGATTCTGACCGACATTCAGGGAACCGAAGATCACCTCGGCGACATGGACTTCAAAGTTGCGGGAACTTCCGCTGGCATTACCGCTTTGCAGATGGACATCAAAATATCTGGTTTGAGCGCGCAAATGATGAAGGAAGCGCTTGAACAGGCCCGTGTGGCGCGCATGTCTATTATGGAGAAGATGCTTGCCGTCCTGCCTGAACCGCGCAAGGAATTAAAGCCGCACGCGCCGCGCATCATCACCGTGAAGATTCCGGTGGATAAGATCGGCGCATTGATCGGCCCAGGCGGAAAGAACATCCGCGCCTTGCAAGATGAAACCGGCGTCAAAATCGACATCGAAGAAGACGGTACCGTCTACATTGCATCCACGGATGGGGTCGGCGCGAAGATCGCGCAGGAACGCATCGAAGGATTGGGGGAATCGGCTGTGGCTGGTAATATTTACACTGGCAAGGTTGTGCGCGTGGAAGCCTTTGGCGCCTTTGTGAACATCATGCCCGGCGTGGATGGTCTTGTTCACATCTCCCAGCTTGACAGCGAACGCGTGGAGAAAGTCGAAGATATCTGCGTGGTTGGTGACGAATTGACCGTGATGGTCACCGATGTGGATGCAGGCGGAAAAGTGCGTCTCTCGCGTCAGGCTGTGCTCGAAGGCTGGACGCTCGAAGAAGCCCGCGAGAAGGATAAGGGCGGCGGAAGTCGCGGCGGCGGGCGTGGTGGCGACAGGGGCGGTCGCGGCGGCGGTGACCGCCGAGGTGGCGGAGATCGCGGTGGGCGTGGCGGCGGTGGTGACCGCGGCGGACGAGATCGCCGATAATCAAAGTCGAATCCAAGACTTCCGAAGCGAATACTTCGGAAGTCTTTTTATTCCGATACCTACAGTCCTAATTGGGGTTTTATTCTGCATCGGTAATATTCCTAATCCATAGTAAAACAGGAGCTAACCATGCAAGAGAGCATTATTTCAAGTGTGATCCTCCCCTTCGCCATCGCTATCATCATGGTGACATTGGGCATGACGTTGACAGTGGCTGATTTTCGGCGCATCTTTACGCAGCCCAAACCGATATTCATTGGCTTATTCTGCCAAATGGTCTTACTGCCTGTGCTTGGGTTCGCTGTAGCGGGTATCTTTGCACTCCCGGCAATCTATGCCATCAGCCTTGTTCTTTTAGCCGTCTCACCCGATGGCGCAACCTCGAACCTCATCATCCACGCCGGTGACGGTGACCGTGCGCTCGGCATCACGTTGACAGCCATCACGAACATGCTGGCATTCCTTACCATTCCATTTGGTCTTGGAATTGCATATAACTTATACGGCACTGGTGCATTAGACATCGACTTCCCCGTTGTGGACACGATGATCCAAGTCGCGGTTATCACCCTCATCCCCACCCTGATCGGCATGGGCATCCGCCAATGGAAACCGGAATTTGCCGAGAACAGCAAACGCTGGTCGAAAACTTTCGCCACCGTCTTTCTCTTCCTTGTGATCCTCGCGCTCATCGCCCAAAACTGGGATGTGATCGTCCGCGACGGTCCGCGCTTTGCCCCGGCATTTATCATCTTAAACATCGCCTCATTGGTCGTCGGGTATTTTGTTCCCCGCCTCCTAAAAGTGGATTACGTCCAATCCATGACCATTGCCATCGAAACCGGTTTGCAAAACTCGACTGTTTCGATCACAGTCGCCATCACACTCTTGAACAACAACGACATGGCGATCATCCCAGGCTTGTACGCCATCTGGATGTACGTCACTGGTTTCGCGCTCGCATTTTGGATGGCGCGCCGAAACCCGGCAGTCGCTGCAGAACAAGCAGCCGCCTAATACCGAACGGACGGAGTTTTCTCCGTCCGTTTTTTATTCCTCCACCGTCGTTATGTGCTAAAATCGCCTGTCTACTTTTGGAGAACACATGCTGATCGACGCACAAAATAAACAAACTTCCTCCCAACTCAACCCCATCGCCGCTCGCCGGACCTTTGCAGTCATCTCGCATCCGGATGCTGGCAAGACCACCCTGACCGAAAAACTGCTCCTGTACGTAAATGCCATCGAATTAGCAGGCAACGTCCGCGCAAGGAAGAATCAACGCGCCACCACCTCCGACTGGATGGAGATGGAGCGCGAGCGCGGCATTTCCATCACCTCGACCGCGCTGCAATTCCCCTATCGCGGACATATCATCAACCTGCTCGACACACCGGGACATCAAGACTTCTCCGAAGACACCTACCGCACCCTCTCAGCCGTGGACTGCGCCGTAATGGTGATTGACGGCGCAAAGGGCATTGAGCCGCAAACGCTAAAGCTCTTTGAAGTCTGCCGCAAGCGCGGCATTCCCATTTTCACCTTCATCAACAAAATGGACCGCCCATCCCGCGACCCGCTCGACCTGCTGGATGAGATCCGCAAGGTGTTGGGCATGGAGCCAGCGCCCATGAACTGGCCCATCGGTGATGGACCTCAATTCGTCGGCGTTTATGATCGCGCTGAAGATGGTGTCTATCTTTACGAACGCACTGAACGCAACGAAAAGATCGCGCCGGAAGTCTTCGTCCGTGTGGACGACCTGGAGAAACAGGGCTTACTTTCTGCCGAAAAGGTCGCCCATCTCAAAGAAAGCATCGAATTGCTGGACCTGGCGGGCGGCACATTTGATCATGCTGCCGTGCTCAAAGAAAAACAAACCCCGGTTTTCTTCGGCAGCGCGTTGACCAACTTCGGCGTGCGCATGTTCCTCGACTCGTTCATCCAGTTCGCGCCGCCGCCCCAACCCTACCCCAGCGACACGGGATTGGTCTCGCCAGACGATGTGGACTTCACCGGCTTCATCTTCAAAATTCAAGCCAACATGAATCCTAAGCATCGCGACAGCGTCGCCTTCCTGCGCATTTGCTCCGGCAAATTTGAGCGCGGCATGGACCTGCTCCACGCACCCACCGGCAAGACGCTCAAACTGATGCGACCCTACAAAGCCTTCGCCAACGAACGTGAAATCATCGAAGAAGCCTACCCCGGCGATGTGCTGGGACTTCCTAACAATGGCATTTTCTCCATCGGCGACACCCTCTACACCGGAAAAGCGGTTCAGTTCGCGCCGATTCCTAGATTCCAACCCGAGCATTTTGCCCTGCTGCGAAATCTGGACGTGAGCAAGCAAAAGCAATTCGCCAAAGGGTTACAGCAACTCGAAAGCGAAGGGGCGGCACAAATTTTGTACAACGTCAACGCCTTCAAACGCGAGCCAATACTGGCGGTAGTCGGTCAACTGCAATTTGATGTGGTGCAAGCCCGCCTTGAGTCCGAGTACAACGTCAAGACCGAGTTGGAACGGCTCAATCATTCCCACCTACGTTGGATCATCGGTGATGAGAAAGACATCGAAGCCCTCGCCAATCGCAGCGACGCCATCCTTGCCAAAGACTCGCGTAATGCCTGGTCTATGTTGTTTCAAACGCCATTCCTGCTCAAATATTATTCTGAGAAAAACCCCAAATTGAAATTTGTGGAAATTACAGAACTATAAATGCTCTGTTGCAAGCGCTCTCAAAATCTGTCACTGCAAGCAAAGCGAAGCAGTCTTCCTTGCCAGCGAGGGGATTGCTTCGCCGCTTGCGGCGGCTCGCAATGACATCCTTGCAACAGAGCAAACTATAAACAGATAAACAAGCATAACAGCATGGGGATCCCCCCATGTGTTGTTACCAACCCCGCTAAAGCGGACTTCCACAACCATATATGTGGCGGCGACTTAACTCGTCGCCACAAGCATCGCTTCCAACTTTTTCTTCACCTCTGCCCACTCCGAATCCAAAATCGAATAGAAAACAGAATCTCGGATTCTCCCGTCTGGCAGGATCATGTGATTGCGCAGCACACCCTCTTTTACCGCTCCGATCCGCTCGATCGCTTTCTGCGAGCGGACGTTGAGCATGTCCGTTTTGATCTGCACGCGGATGGCTTTCAACACCTCAAAAGCATGGGCTAACAACAGGTATTTGCATTCCGTGTTTACCGCTGTCCGCTGGAATTCCAAGCCATACCAGGTTCCACCCACTTCCAGTCCTCGGTTGGGGCGGTCAATGTTAAGGTAGCGGGTCGAACCGGCAATTCGTCCAGAGGCGAGGTGAATCACGGCAAAAGGCAGGTCTGTGCCTTTTTGTTCGCGGCTGAGCAGGTCTTCCACAAAACGGCGGAAGTCCGCCTCGGCAGTCATGTCGCCGTAGAGCATGTACTTCCAGAAGTCGTGTCCCTTGCCGATCTCCGCCAAGCCAGGGATGTGCTGTTCACCGAGCGGTTCGAGTCGGACG
>JACAEP010000079.1 GCA_013388795.1 Chloroflexota bacterium
CATGAGAATATGTACAAATAAGACAGTTTTTATTATAATAGTGGTGATAAATTTCACAATCAATCAGATGGCAGGTACCGGGCGTAGCAACTCGCAGCCAGGCCCGGTACCTGCCCCCCTGCCACCAAATGAGGTAACCATGAATATCAGGAAAATGCAGCATGTCATAATCATTGGCGCCGGGTTTGCCGGGCTGGAAACCGCCCGCGGACTGGCAAATGCGCCCGTGCGTATCACACTAATTAATAAAAATAACCATCACTTATTTCAGCCGCTGTTATATCAGGTTGCTATTGCCGGGTTACTGCCCTCGCAAATTGCCCATCCGGTACGCACAATATTTCGCAGGCAGAAAAACCTGGCATTTCAAATGGGCGAAGTGACCGAAGTGAACCTTGATGAAAAATTCGTCAAGTTGAATGGCTCTGCGATTGCTTACGACTATCTCGTGCTTGCGCCCGGCGCACGCACGAACTTTTTTGGCTTCGACGCCTTGGAAAAACATGGGCTGCAACTTAAAGACCTGGAGACCGCAGTCGCAACGCGCAACCATTTGCTTTCCATGTTCGAAGCCGCCAGCCGCGAAGCCGATGCCGGAAAACGCCAAGCCATGCTCACCTTTGTCATCGTAGGAGGAGGACCCACCGGCGTGGAAACAGCCGGCGCGTTAGCAGAACTCATTACCCATGTCATGCGCAAAGACTACCCTCGGCTCAACTTGAAAGAAGCCCGTGTGATCCTGCTGGAGGCGGGAACAAACTTGATTGCGTCATATCCTGATGAACTGCGAAACGCCACCCTGCGTCTTTTGCGAGAGAAGCGCGTCGAGGTGCGCCTGAACACCAGAATGCAAGATTACAACGGCCAGCGCGTAACGCTGGGTGATGGGTCTATCATCGAAACACAAACGCTGGTCTGGACGGCCGGCGCAAAGGCTGCCACGATCATTGACACACTGCCAGCCGAAAAAGGGAGCATGGGGCGCGTCCGCATCAACCGGACATTGAACCTGTCCCAGTTTCCTGAAACCTTTGTCATCGGTGACGCCGCCTTTCTCGAAAATGAAAACGGTCACCCCCTGCCGATGCTCTCAACCGTCGCGATCCAGCAGGGACAAGCCGCTGCAAAAAACATTCGTCTGCTGATGGAAGGAAAAGAGCCGCTCCCGTTCCACTACAAGGACCCCGGTTTGCTTGCCACGATTGGGCGTAACGCCGCTGTTGCCCGCATCTTCGGCGTCTCCTTCAGCGGATTTATTGCCTGGGTCATCTGGGTCTTCCTGCACATCTACCGCACCATCGGCTTCCGCAACCGCCTAGTCGTGATGTTCAACTGGGCGTGGGATTATTTCTTCTACGATAATCAGGTGCGGTTGATTACCAGAGAATGAGCAGGTTTTTCAGGTTTCGTCGGGCGAAATTGCATACCCCGCGCATTACAACATGCCTGCTTGATTCGCAAATAACAAGGCAAATGCTCCCATCGCATTGATGATGAAATGCAAGATCATGCCGGGATACACAGACTCGGTGCGTTGGTAAAGATAGGCAAAGAGCGCGCCAAGCAGAAATGTGGGGATCAGGGTTGCGATCTGCCCGTGGAACAGCGCAAAGATGATGGAGCTGAACATCAATGCATGGATCCAGCCGTATTTTTCACGCAGTCCTTTGAAGAGAAACCCGCGGAAGAATAATTCCTCAGTGAAAGGCGCTATGATGGCGGTGACGAAGACAAACAGAAGCGGCGAGTCGATCTCGTCAATTAGTTCGGAGAGAGACTCAGCCTGGCTGATGATTCCCAGCGCTCTCATGATCAGTTTGTTGATGACCATGAATATATAGACGAACACCAGCAGCCCGCAGCCGAGAGAAAGGTTGTTGCGGTCAAAACCGCGCAGACCAAGGTCCTTCCATGAAATTCTACGCAGGAGAAAGATCATGGCAATAGGGATGAGCAAGAGCATCTCAAAGGTGGTGATGACGAAAATGTAGATTGCGCGGGAGTCGCCCAATTGGGCGACCACAACCAAATAGACGGCAATCACAATGATGAGCAGCCCCAGACCGAGCCAGGCGTCGTTTGCGCTCCATGAGGCAGGTTGGGGCGCCGCAGGAGGCGGAGCGCTATGCGGCTTATTGTGATGTGGTGATTGATTCATTTGTTTTTTTCAGTTCTCTGTAAAGAAACCATTGACCTTTACGGTCATCCACGCTTTGCATGGCGCGGTCATAGTAGATGTCGAAGACCTGCCCGCTGTGGACTTTTACACGAAAGTAGTAGCGCCCAACGTTGAGCGAGCCGCGTGTGGCAGCCGCGGCGGCGCGCGCCGGGCGCATGTTCTTTGCCATTTTGCCGCGACGGGTGAAATCCGTCCACTCGGAGAGCGCGGCAATGATGACGTAGGTTGTTTTATGCCAGATAAACCCATTCGGACAGTGTGGCGCTTTCTCACGTACCGGCGGCTCATCGAAGCGGACTTCAATACGTTCATCGTAAAAGTGAACAGGAATGAAATCGGTCATAGGAGGACGGGCGGCTCAGTTTTTTTCAATCTTCAGGAAGACCTCCACCACATTCGGGTCAAAATGCTTGCCCGATTGCTCGCGGATGTATTCCAGCACTTTTTCGGAGGTCCAGCCTTTTCGGTAGGGGCGGTCATAACGCAGGGCGTCCCACACGTCGGCCACGGCGAAGATGCGCGCAGAAAGAGGTATCTCTTCCCCTTTTAGTCCGCGCGGGTAACCGCTGCCATCCCATTTTTCGTGATGGCAGTAGGGAATATCCAGGGCTTGCCTCAAAAATGAAATGGAATGAAGCATTTCATATGCAAAGACGGGGTGTTTCTTCATAATCGCCCATTCTTCATCGGATAGCGTATCCTGTTTGAGAAGAATGTGATCGGGAATTGCCATTTTGCCCATGTCATGCAGAAGGGCGCCACGGCGAATATGCGTCAGTTCGGTCTCGCTCAACCCCATAGATTGTGCAATGGCGAGAGTCATTTGGGTGACACGCCGCGTATGACCTTCGGTTTCCTTGTCACGAAGATCCATGGCATGTGACCAGCCTTCAAGCGTTTCCTCGTAGGCCTGTGCCAGTTCTGAAATATTCCGGAAGAAGATCACAGCCGTTTTTCCGCCGAGCGGCACGACATGAACTTCAAAAACTCCGTCAAATTGTTGATCTTTATATCGTAATTGATCGGTGTAGAACTTGCTGCCAGTACGGATGACCTTCCGCAGTTCGGATGGAACTTCAGTTTGACAGAGCAGTGGAAAAACCGCTTCGACATTCGACCTTAATAAGGCGCCGCGTTCCTTTGAAAGGAGTTTACAAGCGGTGTCGTTCACAGCAACGAATAAGAGCGTATCATCCTGCTGTAATTCGTAAATCAGAGCGCCAAAAGGGGCAGAGTTAATCATGTTGTTCAGATTCTCCTGGCTGGTCAGCAGGGCTTCTTCCATCTTTTTTCGTTCGGTGATATCCGTCCAGCTGCCAACCGCCTCCATTGGGTTCCCATTTTGGTCGCGGATGAGCCGCATTTCGTCGTGGATCCAGATAATGGAACCGTCTTTGCGTACAAAGCGATATTCGCGGGTAAGCGAATCATCTTCATAGAGTTTAGAGGAGCAGGCGACTGCGGATTCGAGATCGTCGGGATGCACAACCGTGTCCCACCAGGTACTGCTAAGCGACTCTTCCACGCTGTAGCCGAGGATGCGATAGATGTTTTCGCTTTTCCACATGGGAACCCAGAGGCGGCCTTGGATCCGCAAAGCATAGGTGATGGTGGGGCTTTTTGTCAGGTAATGTTGAAGTTGGTCGGTCAGAGTCTGAATTGCCTTGGTGTTGAGTTCCTTTTCGGTGACGTCGCGCATTGCGCCCTGCAAGCCGACGACCCGCCCACTGTCATCAAAAAGAGGAACGATTTGGTCTTCGATAACGCGGTATTCGCCGGCGCGGCGGTTGAGCAGGCGGTAAACCAGCGGTTTCTTTTCGCCAGTCGCGACGACCTCCTGGGCGGCTTTTGTAAACTTGGGCAGGTCTTGCGGGTGAATGGATTGCAGCCATAACTGCGGGTTGGCAGCGACATCGCTCTGGCTGACGCCCATCACATCGTTGATCTGCTGGCTGATGTAAAGCGTTTTCCATTCTTTTGGATCATCGGCGAGTTGGATCTGGTAAAAGACTTCGGAGGCGTTTTCCACCAGCAGGCGGTATTTTTCCTCGCTGGCGCGCAGAGCCTGCTCCATGTCAATGTAATGCCGAAGATCGTGAATAACCGCCATGACATAGAAGCCGTTCTCAAGCCTCAGCGGGCTTAAACTGATATCCACTGGAAGGCTGCAGGCATCTTTGTGTCGTATCCATAGTCTTCGTATTTTGCTCATTGTCCGCGCAGATGGATTGGACATGAAAGCCGCCGCATATTCCTGATGTTGTTCACGAAACGTTTCTGGAATCAATACCGCCAGCGGCTGGTCCAACAGTTCTCCGCTGGTATAGCCCAAAAACTCTGTCAGGCGGGCATTAACGAACACAATCTGCATCCTCTGATTGACAAGGATCACAGGATCGCAGAACGCATCGAGAGTCTGTTTCAAAAACTGATCGGAGGTTTCCAATTCTAATGCATCCTTGTTCTCTTAAAGCATGGGAGGCGAAACAATCTCTATGGAACCACGATTTTAAGATTGATGTTGTCTTTTTTTCTATTATACAACCCCCCCATCCCTGATTGTAATAAAAAGTTGCGGATTTATTTCAAGGCATACACGGCATAACCACGCGCCGGGGCAAAGAACTGACCATATCCGTTGGGTCTGGTGGATTGATCGGCGGGGCGGTGAAGGTCATGTTTGCCCCACCATGCCACGGGTTGGAAGGAGGCGTTGTTCCATTTGGTTTGCACCCACTCCCCGCGCCAGTCGTCGCCGCGATTGTTCAGGACGTAGATCAGGCCGCGTTGTGCGTCGTGCCCGCCGCGCTGCATGATGTAGAGGTCATCGGAGAGGTAGAGGATGGACGTGTCTCCGCCTGCGTGGGTTTGGTGGGCGGCTACGAGCGCGTCTATGCCATTGGGGGTGCCGCGCAGGGCGAGGTTATAGTTGAAGTAATCCTTCCAAAAGACGCAGGGATAGCCTTCATGCGTAAGAATATAGGAATAGGCGAGCAGTTTATCATTGGCGATGGGGCGACCCTCATCGCGCAGGTCGTGATTCTCGACGAAGGTGACGGTGGAATGTGGCTGGGCTCTTAACACGGTTTCGCCATGCGCGAGGGTTTTCAGGCTGAAGCCGTATGTGTCGCACAGGTTCTTGAGCAGTTCGCGCAGGGGGAAGTCAAAGGCATCAACCGGGTTATGGTTGGACTGGTTGGCTTCATTGACCCAGTGCAAGGTATTGCTGGCGTTGTCCCAATACTCTGCCACACCATAAGGTTTGTGGTATGCGCCGTTCTTCATGTAGCGATATTCTTGAATGGCAGCGACGGTGTGGGCGGCAAACCCTTTGACAAAGTCATAGCGAAACCCATCGAAGCCGACTTCCTCGATTAACCAGCGCGCAAGTTTGAGAAGCTCGCCATAGACATACGGATTGCGGTGCGAAAGATCGGGCATATCGCCAAAGGTCATTTCATCCCAAGACTCATACATGCTGGGGTGGAACGACTCCCAATTTCTTACAAACTTTCCGCTTTTGACATTGAACGCAGTCCAGCGCAATTTCCCGGTGATCGGATTGACTTCCTGCGCGTCGGCGCCGGAGTTGTGGTTGAGAACCATATCCGCGATCACACTTAACCCGTGCTTGTGTGCGCTTTTAATGAGCTGATCCAACTCTGCGCGCGTGCCAAACCAGGTCGGGACAGTTCCTTTCTGGTCGAACTCGCCGAGGTCGTAGTAGTCGTATGGATCATAACCCATCGAAGGCCCGAAGAGGTTGGCCGCCTTATGGACAGGCGGCAGCCAGAGCGAGGTGAATCCAACGGTGGCAAGCCCGGGGATCTCACGCGTAATGTAGTTCCACCATTGAAATTCCTTTTTGTCTTCTCTGGGACAATCCCAGTAAAAGGTTTGCATCATGACACCCATTTGGTTTTCTCCTTGTTGGCTGAAAGTATTTTACAGGGAAATGGTTAACGGAAAATGGGTAATAGGTAATAGTTTCACTTGTTACGCCTGCCGAGATATGACTGGCCGATCAGAGAGAATGGCAGGATGGGAAATCATGACTCAGCGCCAACGCCCCCAACGAAACTGCAACCTTGCATTCCAAGAAGCGCTATGTCAAACGGGTATAATTCTGCGCATGGATTTTTTCTTTCCCGAAGACAACCTTACCCGTGCTGTGCCCGCAGAAACCGGCATCACGCTCCTCTCTGCCGAAGCCTGGCCGGATGGACGCCGCTTGCGCGTCAACCTTGAGATGACGCCTTTCCAAAAACGCCCACACCTTGAAATCACCCTCACCAACGGCGAAGACAACGAAGTTGCCTCTACCAGCATCGTCGAACCGCTCACCTGGAAGATCGAATTCACCATGCACATTCGCGGCGAACTACGCAACCCTTATACGGTCCATGCGCGTTTGCACTATCCCGAAGAGGGACTTTCCACCGAAGCCCAACCCTTCACTTTGACCGTTGTCCCCGCTGATTTGCAAAACGAACAAACCTGATATGCCGATTGTCTCCAAACACGCGAAAATTGTCTCGCTGTGGGTGATGAGTAGCCTCGTGTTGACAGCGTGCGCCCAGCCCGATGCGCAAGAGCCCGCTGTGGCGGAGTCTGAGCCGCAGCCTGTCGAAGAGACGCCGGTTCCGGTCATTGATCCTGCCAGTGAGGCGCTCTTCTTATCCATCGAAGAAAACGGATACGCCCACCTCTTCCTCTTTCGTTCGCTCGACCTGCAACTCACGCGCATAACCGCAGGCGCTTGGAACGACATCGCCCCCGCCCTCAGCCCCGACCATTCGCGGCTGGCATTCGCCTCAGACCGCGACGGCGACTGGGACCTGTACATCATGGCGCTCAACGCCGGGGAAGTGACTCAGGTGACCAACTCGCCAGAATACGACTCCGCGCCGTCGTGGTCTCCCGATGGTCAATGGGTGGCGTATGAAACCTACGTTAACGAAAACCTCGAAGTGCAAGTTGTCAATGCCGCCACGGGCGAAGTTCTGCCCATTACCCAACACCCCGCCTCCGACCATTCCCCCGCCTGGGCGCCGGATGGACGCCATGTGGCTTTCATCTCAAACCGCGGCGGCGACAGCGATGTCTGGCTTGCCGACCTCGACCTCACCGGTGATGACCGCTACAAAAACCTGAGCAACACCCCGCTTGAGGCAGAGAACTTCCCGGTTTGGAACCGCGACGGGTCACAATTGCTCTGGTCATCCATTTCACAAACCGTTGGGTACAGCGGCTTGTACATTTGGAATGCCGCCGACCCCAACCGTTCCGCCTATTGGATTGGCGACGGCAACGTTGGCACGTGGAATGAAATTTCCACACAAGTCATCGCCGCCGTCACCGCCTCGAACCAAACCTTTCTCACAGCCTATAACCTCACCGGTGACTTGATGCTCGCGTCGATTCCGTTGACCGGGCGTGTGCGCGGCATGACATGGGGCAGCGCGGCTCTCTCCAAACCTTTGCCTGCTTCATGGACCCAGGCTGCGGGTCAAACACCGGAAGCGTTATGGTCGCCCATCGTCACCCCTGGCGCGGAGGTGCCAAATCAACGCTGGTATGTGGTTGCGGTTTCCGATGTGCAAGCCCCCTTCCCTCAATTGCATGACCTTGTCGACGAATCGTATACGGCTTTGCGTCAGCGCATATCACAAGAAACCGGTTGGGATGCCCTCGCCAGCCTGGAGAATGCCTTTGTGCCTTTAACCACACGCCTCGAACCCGGCATGGATGAAGACTGGCTTTATACCGGTCGCGCCTTTGCCATCAATTCGCTCATGTCCAACGCCGGTTGGATGGTGACCCTGCGTGAAGACATTGGCGCGCAAACCTATTGGCGCGTGTATATCCGCTGTGCCGTGCAAGATGGCTCGCTGGGCGAGCCCATCCACAACGCGCCGTGGAATTTAAGCGCCCGTTATGATCTCGACCCGCGCACCTATGAGCAAGGCGGCGATTACGCCCCCGTCCCTGCCGGGTATTGGGTCGATATCACCGCGCTCGCCCAAGCCTATGGTTGGGAGCGTGTTCCCGCTCTGCCGAATTGGCGTACTTTTTACAAGGGAGCGCGCTTTACCACCTTTGCCATGCCCGGCGGCCTGACTTGGTATCAAGCCATGCAGGAACTGTATCCTGTGGAAGCGCTCATTACACCAACCAAAGTCCTTGCGCCCACCAACACGCCTACCCACACGCCCACGCTGACCCCCTCCAAAGTCCCTACACGCACCCCACGCATGACCTTTACTCCTTCCAGCACGCCTACTGTCACCTTCACGCCTTCCATGACGCCCACGCCGCCGACGGTGATTCCGTAGCGTTGACGCTCCGTTATTGTGAGGAAGGCGCTCTCCCCGACGACGTGTGCCCCAAAGGGGTAAGCAATCTTACGAGCTACCCTTGAGATTCCTTCGCCGCAAAACCAAGAACGCGGCTCGCATTATCATGTTCATCAAACGCCTTCTTTCCTCTTTCCTCACTTCGACCTTGCTCAGTGCAAGCTTCCTTTCACTCACCGCCTGCTCGTACGAGGTCGGTAATGCGCCCACGCCTACGCCGGTGATTCAGCCCGAAGCGCAGAGCCAGCCTGAGGTTATGTTTGAAGCGGACATTACTCCATCCCCCCAACCGTTTCAATTCAGCCTTCCCACCCCGGGTGCAGAGCCGGTCACCAATTGGCGTCCGCCTTTATACCCAGCGCCGTGGGCAATTGCCCCGTATGACCATTTTTACTTTACCCGCCCCATTGCTGCCGACCAAAAGAACTGGCCCGCAGCAGATTATCGTTATGGCGGCGTATTTTTTGGGCGCAACATCGTTCATACCGGCATTGATATTCCCTCCCCCGAAGGCACCCCCATCCTCGCCGCCGGACCCGGCGCTGTGGTCTGGGCAGACTGGGGCTTATTCATGGAGATTCCCGGCGACAATACCGACCCGTATGGCCTGGCAGTGGCGATCCGTCATGATTTCGGCTATAATGACCAGCAGCTGTATACCATCTATGCTCACATGAGCCTGATGAATGTGATAAAAGGTCAGCACGTGGAGACAGGCGAGGTGATCGGCTTCGTCGGCTCGACCGGCGCGACGACAGGCCCGCATGTGCATTTTGAAGTGCGCCTGTCAGATAATTCCTTTTTCCACACCTACAACCCCGAATTGTGGATCGCTCCGCCACAAGGCTGGGGGGTGCTGGCAGGGCGCGTCACTGATGAAAAAGGCGAATTGATTCAACAAATGGAAATTTTAGTTGCGCCCGAACGCGCCTAGCGCACCTTCACGGTTCGGACGTATGGCAAAGGCGGCGCGGTCAACCCCGACCCGTATTATCAAGAGAACTTTGTGCTGGGCGACCTGCCCGAAGGGATTTACAAAGTCTCCTTTAAGTATGGCGATGATCGTGTGCAAACCTGGGTGGAGATCTTCCCTGGGCAGGTCACCTACTTCACATACAACCCGCGTGACGGGTTTGTTCTTGCGCGTCCTTCTGCGCCAACGTTGGAATTCCTGCCAGAGGTTTTGCCGCCCACGCCAACAGCACAGCCCTGACCCTTACAAATTCTACTGATATGAGAAAATGCAAATGCGACAACGACTTTTCTTTTTACTATTAGTGGGGGTTTTGCTTTTATCGGCTTGTAACCTGCCAGCCTCGTCCCTGCCGCTCACGCAAACCGCAGAGAGCGCTGACCGGCTTTCGGTTGCGCGGCTAACCCTCACTCCAGAGCCGCTCAAGGCGGTTACCCCAGCCTCTGCAACCGCTTCGCCCATCCCGCTCAAGGGGAATTTCACCTTATCCATCCTTGTCGATCTGGATTCCGAGCCGGTCACCCGCGAACAGGCACAAACCCTGGTTGAGGAGGCGGGCGGCATTATGACGAGATTGACCGGGTTCAACTTTGAGATGGTGGATTTCCGCGAAACGTCTGGCAGCGTGGATTCCATCCTTCAAAAATACTTTGCCGACCCCAACTACGTCCGCTCGGATGGCATTATTATCTTTTCCTATGGCGATAGCGGCGAAGCCAAATTGTATGGCGGCTATGGCTTTGCGCGGCGCGGGCCCGCCGGCTTCGTCAGCCGTTTCAAATCGCCCTATGTCGAAGATAACAGCGTATACATTGGCGTGATCCATTTCAATCATCGCTTTGCGGTCTGCGGGTACGATGGCAACGAAAAGCCCGTTAGTGCCGTTTCTATAGGAGGGGAGTGCCGCAACCAGCCCGGCACCGTCTGCGTGGAAAAATACGGCTACCAAATGTGCAGTAATCTCGTCAACGATCTTTACGCCAGTACGCCCACCTATATGGCTTCCTCAACCTTCGTCCACGAGATGATGCATTCCTTTGGCGAGAGTGGCAGCATGGATCATTACTTCACGCCGGACTGCACTGAGAAAATGAAGACCGTGGTCAGCAAACGCCCCTATCAAGCCGAATATTTCGACAGTGCCGAGGGCGATTTTTACGTCAATATGTGCCCGTACGTCTTCGATGTTTTCGTCGATTCCTACCAGCCCTAAGCCTTGACGCTTAGAACAATTGTGCTATACTCTCAAAACCTTAACCCACATGAGCCTATCTGAACTTAAACTTTCGCGGTTAAGCATCAAAAGGAGACCCAACTCATGGCCAGAAAATCCCGCACCGCAGCCGCAGAGTCTGTACCGTTGTCCAATCTAGATAACGCCAAACGCGCTGTGCTAGATAAAGCCGTTGGCGATATTCTTAAAAGATACGGCGACGGTTCCATTATGCGTCTGGGCGAAGCGCACAGTATGGTCACTGAAGTTATCCCCACCGGTTCGCTCTCGCTCGACATCGCCCTCGGCGTCGGCGGTATTCCGCGTGGACGTGTGATCGAAATTTACGGACCTGAGTCTTCCGGTAAAACCACCCTTTGCTTGCACATCGTTGCAGAAGCCCAAAAGATGGGCGGCACGGCGGCGTTCATTGATATGGAACACGCGCTCGACCCTGTCTATGCTGCGCGCCTCGGCGTGGATATTGACAACCTGCTCGTCTCCCAGCCCGATACCGGCGAACAGGCGCTCGAAATTGCCGAAACCCTCGTCCGCTCCGGCGCGGTGGATGTCGTCGTGGTCGACTCGGTTGCCGCGCTTGTACCGCGTTCTGAAATCGAAGGCGACATGGGCGATGCCACCATGGGCGTGCAAGCCAGACTCATGTCTCAAGCGCTGCGCAAATTAAGCGGCGCCATCAACCAGACCAAGACCGCCGTCATCTTCACCAATCAACTGCGCCAAAAGATCGGCGTCATGTTCGGCAACCCTGAAACCACCACCGGCGGCCAGGCGCTCAAATTCTACGCCTCCATCCGCATTGATGTGCGCCGCATCCAGTCCATCAAACTGGGTGAAGAAGTCATCGGCAACCGCACCCGCGTCAAAGTCGTCAAGAACAAAGTCGCGCCTCCCTTCCGCACCGCCGAGTTCGACATCATGTTCAACGAAGGCATCTCCAAAAGCGGCGATGTTCTGGATTTGGCAACCAAGTTCGAGGTCATCCAGAAGCGCGGCGCGTTCTTCTCCTATGGCGATATCCGCATCGGTCAAGGACGTGAGAACGCCAAAGACTACCTGCGCAGCAATCCCGATTTGATGAACGAGATCGAAAACGTTATACGCCAAAAAGCCATGTCCGGCGAGATCGCCCTCCCGCTCGACATGGGCGACGGCGGCGGGGAAGAAATTCCCGCTGGAAACGAAGAAGAAGCATAAAACGTAGGGACGCGGTTCACCCGCGTCCCTTTTATTTAAGAAAGTGACTGTCACCTGATTGTATAATTTTGTTTATGACGCTGCGCCTCTTTCCCCGCTCGTGGTTGCCTATCCTCCCAATCCTTTTCCTCGCTGTTGCCTGCTCTCCCCCACCCGCACCGACACCCTTCCGCCCGCCCACAGCCATTCCCCCAACACAGCCAATCCCAACTGCCACACCACCTCCCTCTACTCCGACGGCCATACTCACTTTCACCTTTACGCCGACGGCAGGTCCCTGCTCGAATTCATTGAAATTCCTCGACGACCTGACCATCGAAGATGGCACAATCTTCGCCCCGGGCGCAGCCATGGATAAACAATGGCTTGTCCAAAATGACGGCTCCTGCGATTGGGACGCCAGTTACAAACTCAAATGGGTGGGCGGCTTTCCTCTCGGCACCGCGGAAGAACAGCCGCTCTTTCCCGCCAAGGCAGGCGCGCAGGCGACATTGCGAATTATCTTCACTGCCCCCGCCGAACCCGGAACCTATCAATCCGTCTGGCAGGCGCTGGACCCGGATGGAAATCTTTTTGGCGATACGGTATTCATGGAAATTGTGGTGCAATAAACAAAGGGTCCCAGCCTCTTCTAATCAGCCCGGTTCGTAAGCGTTAATTCATACGCATAAACCCAAACAGACCGAACAGGCCGCGCATGAATTTATGACCGCCATCGGGGTTGAGGTATTGGTTAGGACAGGAGCCGGGGATGACGGCGATGCCGTTGGCTTTGCAGACATCCACAGCGTTTTGTGAGACGCTGGTCATGCCTGCAGCGAGACCGGGCTTGACGCCCATCATGCAATGCATCCACACGTGTTTGACGCCTAAATCCACGCATTGTTGGACGATCTGGTCCGTCACTATGGGGTTGGTGAGGATGAAGACCGCATCTGGCTTGGCGGGCAGAGAGGTCAGGTCTGGGTAACAGGCGTCGCCTTGAAAAGAAGCGATGCGCGGGTTGACGGCGAAGACCTGATAGCCCGCATCCTTGAATTTTGTATATGCCGCATTGCAGCCCGTCTCGCGCTTGTCTGAAACGCCCACGACGGCGATCCGCTTTTGGGCGAGGAAACCCTGAACCAGGCTATCGAGTTTGGACATGATATTCTCCTTGTTGATGCAACGTACGTCCCCGAAGATAAAAGGCAGCGACCATTATTAATGATTATAAGGAGGACGTTCCTGGTATCAATATGACGAATATCCTGAAATCGTTTAAGACTCTCTTACAAAATTTTTACGCTTTCCGACTATAAATGGGGAAAATTCCTTCATTGTTCAGGAGGCAGCCATGACAGATGCCCAGCAATTTACGTTCAAGGCAGAGACCAAACAACTTCTGCATATTCTCATTCATTCCCTATATAAAGACCGTGAAGTGTTTTTGCGTGAACTGCTCTCGAATGCGTCTGATGCGATCAACCGTCTGCGTTTTGAGATGCTGACCAACCAGAACGTGCTCGACCCGGGCGCAGAGTTGAAGATCCGCATAAAGGTGGATAAGGATAATCGTACCATCACGGTTCAAGATACCGGCATCGGGATGACACATGATGAACTTGTGGATCATCTCGGTACGATTGCGCAATCGAGCGCGCGCAAGTTTTTGGAGGCGGCCAAGGAAAAAGGACAGGATGCTTCGGGTTTGATCGGTCAGTTTGGCGTGGGTTTTTATTCCGTCTTTATGGTGGCGGAGTGGGTGCGGGTCACGTCGCGCTCGTTCCGTCCGGATGCCCAAGCCGTAACGTGGTATGCCACAGGAGACGACACCTACCAGGTTGCCCCGGCAGAGATGACTGAACGCGGCACGCGCATTGAAATTAAACTGAAAGAAGATGCGGCCGAATTTGCCGAGGACTACCGCCTGAAGAACATCATCCACAAACATTCGGATTACATCGGCTTTCCCATTTATGTGGGCGAGGATGAGAAGCCGGTCAACAAGCAGACGTCGCTGTGGCGCACAGCCCGCAACGAAATCAAGGACGAGCAGTACAAGGATTTTTACCGCCAAACCACGCTCGATTTTGAAGACCCGCTCTTGCACATTCACATGGTGACGGATGCGCCGGTGCAGTTGTGTGCGCTTCTGTACATCCCCGCCAACGCCGAGCGCGGAGTCTTTTCGCTGCGCAAGGAGGACGGCTTGAAGTTGTACTCGCGTAATATTTTGATTGATGAATACAACAAAGACTTGCTGCCAGAATATCTGCGCTTTGTGCAAGGCGTAGTCGACTCGGAAGACCTGCCGCTCAATGTCTCGCGTGAGACGGTTCAGTCAAGCGGGCTGATGCCGAAACTCAAGAAAGCGCTGACCAATCAAGTCATCAAAGAGTTGGAGGCGTTGGCGAAGAAAGACGCGGAGAAATATTCCGCGTTTTGGAGCGAGTTTGGCGTGTACTTTAAGCAGGGCATTGCCGCCAGCCCGGCGGACGTGGAGACCATCACGCCGTTGCTGCGCTTCAAGACCAATACCAACCCTGATGCTTGGTCTTCGTTGGATGAATACGTTTCGCGCATGAAAGATGGGCAGAAGGTCATCTATTATATCGTGGGTGAAGACCCCAAGGCGGCGCTGAGAAGTCCGCATTTGGATGCGTTCAACGCGAATGGCACGGAAGTGTTGCTGCTTACCGAGCCGATGGACTCGTTCATGCTGATGGGGCTGCGCAAGTTCAAGGACTATGAACTGAAAAGCGTCAGCGGGGCAGAGGGTGATGGGGCAGAGCCGCCCAAGGCGGAGTCGGAGGCGGAGAAGATTCCCGAAGGCGATTTCAATACCCTGATCGAAAAATTCAAGCAGGCGCTTGGCGAGCGGGTTACGGATGTCCGCGCCAGCAATCGTTTGGTCGCGTCGGTGGCGCGGTTGGTGGATGCGGACGCGAATTCCAGCCCCAACCTCCAACGGGTGTATAAGTACCTTGGCAAAGAGTATGCGATCCCCAAAAAAGTCCTGGAATTGAATCCATCGCACGATCTCTTAAAGAATCTCCTTAAGTTGGAAGAGGGCTCCGAATTGCAGACTATCGTCATCGAGCAGATCTTCGACAGCGCGCTCTTAGTTGAAGGGTTGCACCCAGACCCATCGAGCATGGCGGAACGTGTGCAGCGTATTATGGAAGCGGCATTGAAGAAGTGAACCCAATCAGCCTCGAAGAATTTCGAGGCTGATTTTCGTCTGACATGCCAACGTACACTTACAGGCGCATGGTCTAACAGCAAACATTATGGAGTCGAATCCGTATGGTCTGTTAAGTCCGTGTGCAAAAGAAAATCATCAGTGATAAAATATGGCTCGCCATAAACCAAAGGACGCCTTGGGGGAGCGCCAAGCCTTTAGTTTTTTATCTTTTCCTGGAGAATTCAGTATGCCAAGACGTTCCCTAACTCGCCTGTACAAGGATGAGTTCTCAACCTATTCGATGGCCAAATTCCAGCAAGACCTGCTCGCGGGAATCACCGTGGCAGCGGTCGCATTGCCATTAGCATTGGCATTTGGTGTTGCCTCCGGCGCAACAGCCGCCGCAGGGTTGGTCACCGCGATTCTGGCCGGCCTCCTCATCGGGGCATTGGGCGGCGCGCCGTATCAGATCAGCGGCCCCACCGGCGCGATGTCTGCCGTATTGATCGTGCTTGCGCAGCGTTACGGGCTCGAAGGCATTTGGGTCGCGGGAATGCTCTCAGGGTTTCTGCTCCTGCTCATTGGCATCCTGCGGCTGGGCCGCTTCATTGCCTTCATCCCCTCCGCCGTGATCAGCGGCTTCACATCCGGCATTGCGCTGATCATCTTCATCGGGCAAATTGACAACTTCCTCGGCATCAAAACCGAAGCCGCCGAAACAGCCGCGCTGAAATTCATCGGCTACTTCAAAAGCGGATTCACCCCAGACTGGCAATCGGTGGTCATCGGCTCGGTTGTGGTCTTGACCATGCTCGTGATGCCTGTCAAATGGAACGCGAAGTTTCCCTCATCCTTGCTCGGCTTAATCCTCGCCACGCTTCTCAACTGGATTTTGGGCTGGCCCACCCAAATTATCGAAGACATCCCCCAAACCTTGATCCTGCAAGACCGCCTGAGCCTGAGCAACATCCCCTGGGCGAATCTCTCCGATTTCATCGCGCCGACTCTCACCATCACCGCATTGGGCGCGGTCGAATCGTTGCTATGCGGCGCAGTCGGCTCGAACATGACCGGTGTGCGCATGCAGGCGAATCAAGAGTTGATCGCGCAGGGCATTGGCAACATGGTCATTCCGTTCTTCGGCGGTGTGCCAGCCACAGCGGCGATTGCCCGCTCCAGTGTGGGAATCAAATCCGGCGGGCAGACTCGCATGGTCAGCATCATTCATGCGGTGGTGATTTTGCTCTCCATGTTCCTGCTCACGCCATTGATGGAAAAGATTCCGCTCGCGGCGTTGGCGGGGGTGTTGATGGTCACAGCCATTCGCATGAGCGAGTGGGACTCGATCAAGTTCATGTTTGGCAACTTATTCAAGACCGACATGATCGCTTTCATCGTCACCATGCTTGCAACCATCGTGCTCAATCTGACCCAAGCCATCCTGATCGGCTCGTTTTTGGCAGGCGCTGTTTTTTTGAACAAGATCGCCAGTATCAGCATCGAAGTGCAGGAAGTAGATATTGACCGTCTAAAGCAAAGAGGCATTGAAACCGAGGGTAAATGCAACCATGTGCGTGTGGCTTTCCTGACCGGTCCGCTGTTCTTCGCAGCCACGGGTCAGTTCAATGAAGCCTTCTCCAACCTTAGGGAAACGCACGCGTTGATCCTGTCCATGCGCGGGATGCCGCTGATAGACACGGCCGGGATCGAAGCGCTTCACAAACTGTATGAACGCTTGCATAAACAGGGCGGCGCGCTCATGTTCGCCGGAGTCCACGAAAATGCCAAACAAATGATGGAACGCGGGGGGCTTGTAAAAACCGTCGGCGAGGAAAACTTCTTTTGGTCCAGCGACCAGGCCATCGTCGAGGCGGAGAGGCGGGGTTGTCCATTTTGTTGATATATAATGTAAGCATCGTTCATGCAGTGTAAGGAGAAGGAACCATGCAAAAAAGATCGCCGATTGCCCGCTTCTTGGTTGCTTTTTGGTTGTTAGCCTCGCAGGTTGCGGGTGGAATTTTGATGGCTGCCCCGTTGGTTGTTTTGCTTGCCTTTCGGGTTCCCGGCGCCACCGACCCGAACCCCGGCATGTTCAATCTTCTGTTTGGGTTGGGGTATGTGATGCCGGTCATCTTTGTGGGGTTGGGAATCGCCGCCTGGGTGATGTTTGCCCGCCGAAACGATGCGGTGGCTGGCTGGATGGGGCTGGCGACCTTGATCCCCGGCGGTGTCATGTTGTTGGGAATGAATTTGATTGTTCCCTGAAAAACAAAGACCATGTGTTATGCATGGTCTTTGTTTTTCAGCAATTGCAGTGTGCGCGGATGGTCTTTGTAATAGCCGCGATAGGACTCCGGCAGCATGGCTGCAATGCGGCAAAATACTTCGTCAATGGAGTCTTGCAGCAGTTTAGCGCGTTCCACGCCTTTTACAGATTTAATTTCCGGCGGGAAGTACAAGTCGCTATCGATGGTGATGGTGATCTTCAAGCGTTGAAAACGTTTCAACCGGGAGACCACTTCGGCATCTTGCGTGCCGGTGAGCGCGACAGGGATGATGCCCACATTGGCAGCGCTGGCAATGTAAATGGCGCCGGGTTCGGCTTTGAGGAGTTCTGCCTTCTTCGAGCGCGTGCCTTCGGGCGCAATAATCATTACCGCGCCTTTCTTCAAACGTGAGATGAATTCACGCATGGCGCTCATATCCGCTTCGCCGCGCGTCAGCCAGGTGACGTTCAGCCACCAAGCCACGATCCGCGCCCACCAATGTTTTTTATATTTATCCGTCAACGGGTGGATGAGGTCGTCATTATCGAGAACGTAATAGACGACAAGTGAATCCAACCGCCCAAGGTGGTTGGAGGCTAACATATACCCACCCTTGGGCAGTTTGCTCAACTCACCGCGTACTTCGATGTCGGCAAAAAGCGGCAGAATCTTGCGCGCAAAAAAGCGGACAGACGCGCTCATGAACGTTCAGCCAGAAGCTGCTTAAGGCGCGGATGCCCGGCGTAAAACCCGCGGTTGTGTTCGGGGAGCATCGCCGCAATTCGGCACATGATCTCGTCTGTATATTCCTGCAATTTTTCTTCGCGGTTTTCTTTGGGAAAAGGCGGCAGGGTGAAGGATTTACCGGCAATCAGGTTGATGTTCGTCTTTTTGAAGCGTTTGAGGTTGCCCAGCACAATCCGGTCTTCGGTGCCGATGATGGCAACCGGCACAATGGTCCATCCCATTTTGGAAGCAAGGTAGGCCACACCGGGTTTGCCCTGGGCCATTTTTTCATCGCGGGCGCGCGTGCCTTCGGGCGCAATGACGAGGGTCTGCCCTTGCTCCATGCGGTTGATCATTTCGCGCATGGCTTTCAGGTCTGGGTTGAAGCGGTCTATAAAAATGGCGTTGAGATGTTTTCCGAGCCAGCGCAAGATGGCGCTCTTTGCCCATTTTTCTGCCACGGGTATGAATAAATTCCAGTTGTCAAGCGCGTAATACGCCAGGGGCGCATCCAGAAAACCGAGGTGGTTGACAGCGATGACGAACCCGCCTTTTTCTGGGATGTTCTCGTATCCGCTTGCCTTCACCCTGGCAACACAATTAATCACAAATCGAATGATCCACACAATAATTGGTTTTATCATGGCGGGTATTTTACCCGGTTTTATTTTGAGGCGGATCGAAACGTTAAAGCGCGGATTAATAACAAACGCCCGCTCCAAAATTGAGCGGGCGTTTGTCAGATGCCTTTTATCCCCAGATATAATCGGTATTGGTTTTGTGATGCGGGTTCTTCGATTCACCGTAGGCATTAAACATCTTGATAAAGATGTCGTAATCCGCGGGGGTCATATCCAAGAGTTGAAACCCAACGTTATAGATGGTGGGGTCATACGGGTCGCGGTCACACCAGCGGGTGCGGGCTGTAAATGTGATGAAACTCTTCTGTGAAATCTGGTTCACCTGGTCGATACATAGCTCCATGTTCACCCCAATTGGAAGCGGCTTGCTGGACTCCAGTTTAAACCCTCCAGTGCTGATATCCGAGATCTGCCCCACGAGTTCACCGGTGTCCTTGGTCAACACCCGCATGTAATACGAAAAATTTTTACGCTGTAACTTTCTCTTTTCAGCAACCATGGCAACCTCCTTCCAATAATCGAAAAGGCTACTGGATTCTAGTGCAAACCACGCAACACAATCTCGGGCAGATGGGTTTATTATGAAGTTGTAATACTCACTCCCGCCGCAAGATGTGCGTCAGGATCGTTGCGCCAGAACCGCCGATATTCTGTGCCATCCCTATCATAGCGCCATCCACCTGGGTCGCGCCACACTCTCCGCGCAACTGCTGGGCGACTTCCACAAGTTGATACATGCCTGTCGCGCCTACGGGATGCCCCCTCGCCTTCAACCCGCCTCGCGTGCAGACGGGAATTTTGCCTTTCACCCCAATCTGATTCTCCAGCCCAAGCCTCACTCCCTGCCCCCGCTCCGCAAAGCCGGTTGCCTCCAACGATAATGCCGCCATGATCGAGAAAGCGTCGTGTAATTCAAAGACATCCACATCATCGGGCGTGATACCCGCCATTGTATAAGCCTGTTCCGATGACTGATACGCCGCATTCAGGAACAGCGGATCTTTGCGCGAATGAACCGCAATGGAGTCCGTCGCTGCGCCAGAGGCTGCCACCACAATCTTGGGCTGCCGCAACACTCTCTCCGCCGGAACGATTACAGCCGCCGCCGCGCCATCCCCCACCGGCGAAGCGTCCAGCAGGTTGATGGGCGTCGCCACCATTGCAGATTTTTCAAATTTTTCCACCGATACTCTCTCGTGCAAACGCGCAAATGGGTTATGCATGGCATTGGCGTGAGCGTTAATCGAGAACGGCGCAAAATCCTCATGCTTCCAGCCGAACTCGTGCATATAGCGCCGCATCACCAGCGCATTGATCCCTACGAACGAGACGCCCTGCTCCACTTCATAATCGGCGTCGGCGGCCGTGGCCAATGCGGCTGTCACATCCCTGCCCGCCTTGTCGGTCATCTTCTCCACGCCCACCACCAGCGCAGATTCGACATCGCCTGAAGCAACCGCCATCAGCGCGGAACGAAACGCCGCCGCGCCGGAACCGCAAGCCGCTTCGATCTTGACTGCTTCCTGTTCCCACAACCCGATCCAATCGCCAAAGAAGGCGCCGAGCTGGTTCTGCCCGCTGACCATGGGCGAAAGCATGTTACCGACGAAGAGCGCGTCCACCTTGTCCATGCCGGCATCCTGCATGGCGGCGAAGGCGGCATTGCCTCCGATC
>JACAEP010000331.1 GCA_013388795.1 Chloroflexota bacterium
CACAGTTTCCAGCGCAGCCGCCTCTCGCAGATCTACGTCGAGCAGGACGCGGACGGCGACGGCACCTTCGAGACGGTCATCCGACGTTATGTATTCGCCTACGGCGATGGATCGAGCAATAACATCTTCCCCGGCTTTACTTACACGGCGGGCGGAAAGATGACCACCCTGCAATCCGTGACGCAATACGGTTTGGGAGGAACCACGGCACTGCCCTCGACCACGTTCACTTACGGAGACGGTCTGCACCTGACTCACGCCAGCAACGGCTACGGCGGGAGCGTGGATTTCGAGTACGAGCTCTGGCGTTTCGAGCACCCGCAGGACGACGAGGACCAGCCGTACCGCGGCAATACACATTACTACGATTACACCGAGGCCGGCTTGTGCAACACCATTCGGGACGGGTGGGCCGCGCGCGGCGCGGGCAGTTCGTTAAGCTGCCCCAGCAACATGCCGGGCATGGTCATGACCGGCGAGATCATCAACACGAAGGCCGGGGAAGCGGGCGGCGCGACGCCGGTGGTGAGCGCGCGCCCGGGCGGTTTCTACCGCATGTGGATGCGCGCCATTTACAGCGACGACACGACCGTTAAGTTCGGCCTGGACGACGGCCTGGCGGATACCTGGTCGGCGGATATTCCGGTAACTCCAAGCGGCACCTATCCATATGATTCGTTCGCCGATGCGATCCTCGAACTGCCCCTGGAGGCGAGCGAAGCCTATCCGCTGATCCAGATCAGCGGCCCGATCAATACGGGGCGCATCCTGGAATTCAAATTCGAGTTGTTGTTCTCCATCTACCGCGTGGTTAGAAAAACGCTGAAGGACGGGCAGGGAAATTCCTACACATTCAATTACGCCTATCAGGACCCGGCGGTCAACGACGAAAACAACTCGGAGCGCATCTGCACAGCCATCACCGGCTACTGCAAGGAATACATTCCAAAGTATTCGGAGTTCCGCGGCCATCGCGTGGTGACCGAGACCGGCCCAGATGGGCGCGTCACCACTACCACCTACCACCAGGACGACGTTCTCAGGGGACGCCCGGAGGCGGTGGACGTCAGCGGCTTACAGCAGACGGTCTATACCTACGAATCCACCGCCCTGCCCTTCACACCACCCACATTTACCGGCGGTTACGCCTACAAAGGACTCGGCCGCGACTGGGCGCGCACCACCCGGGAGGAGACGACTTACCTCGGGGGCACCACAACCAAAACGTTCACTTACGAATCCACCTACGGCAACCTGACCGACCAGGCCGAATACGAAGGCCTGGCAGGCGGAGACCCCTACCGCACCACCCACACGGATTACTTCCCCAATATCAGCGGTGGACTCTATCTGGTCGGCCTGCCGGCGCGTCAGCAGGTTAAGAATGGAAGCGGGACAGTATTGGCCGAGACGCTCAACCTCTACGACGGCGCGAATTCGTATAATACCGCGCCGACTGTTGGAAAATTGACTGCCGTCCGTACTTTGATCAGTGGAACCCAATACAGCCAAGTCAGCACAGGCTACGATGCCTGGGGCAATCCCGTCACAGTGACAACCTACAGCGGCTATGGCACGGCCGCCTCCGCGCCGACGACCGGCGCCCGCACGACCACGACCGTCTACGACTCAACCTATCACACCTACGCGGTTTCATCCACCAACCCGCTGAATCAAACCACAACCATAGGCTACAACTACTCCCTCGGCCTGCCCGTCAGCGAGACCGACCCGAACGGCGCGGTGATCACCGCCGAGTATGACGCCTTCGGGCGGATGACGAAACTCGTGCGGCCGGGCGATACGTCCGGCGCGCCCACGCTTTCGATCTCCTATTCGGATTCGTCTTCCGGTTTAGTCGCCACGCTGACCCAGCGAATCAACAGCACCCAATCTTTCGTCCTGATTCGCAAATACGACGGCATGGGCAGGAACTACCAGTCCAGCGCGGGCGGCATCCTCACCGATCTCGCATACAACGCCTACGGACAGGTCATCTCGCAATCCACCCCCCACGCCAGCGGCGAGACGGCTTATTACACCACCACCACCCATGACGCCCTTGGCCGACCCTTGACCGTCACCGCGCCCGATAACACCAGCACAACCTATTCTTACGACGGCCTGACGACCACCGTCACCGACGCCAACGGCCACAGCACGACCACCGACATGGATGTGTGGGGACGCACGACCGTGGTCACGCCGCCCAGCGGGCCGGCGGTGATGTTCACCTACGACCCGCTCGGCAACCTGCTGACAGCAGAGCGCGGCGGCGCCACCATGACGCTGACCTACGACAACGCCGGCCGCAAGTTGACCATGGACGACCCCGACATGGGCGATTGGAGTTACACCTACGACGCCCTCGGGGACCTGCTCACCCAGACCGACGCGCGCGGGTGCGTATTAACCATGACGTATGACTCCCTGAATCGTTTGACTGAAAAATCATCCAGCGGCGCAGGGTGCGGGACACAGGTAAGCGCCACCTACACATACGACGTGGGCGCCAACGGCATCGGCCGCCGCACCTCGATGGGCGTTTCGGGCGGCGACTACACCTCCTGGACCTACGACGCCCGCGGCCGCCTCCTCACCGAATCCAAACAAATCCCCGGCGGCGGACAATACGTCACCTCCTACGCCTACAACTCCGCCGACCTGCCCACCTCCCTGACCTACCCCGACGGCGAAACGGTCAACTACACCTACACCGACCGCATGCTGCTCAACAGCCTGGCCGGCACATCCACCTACGTTTCCTCCACCACCTACGATTCCGCCGGCCGCATAGATTTGCGCATCCTGGGCAACAGCCGCCGCACGGACTACGTCTACTACCCCTGGACCCAGCAGGGCGGACGCCTGCAGTACATCCAGTCCGGCACCTCCGGCACTCCCACCTCCCTCCAAAACCTGACCTACACCTACGATCCCGTCGGCAACGTTCTGACCATCACCGATTCCATCGCCGGACCCCAGACCCAGACCTTCGCCTACGATGCCCTCGACCGCCTCACCTCCGCCTCCGCCTCGGGCGGGACCTCCGGCCTGTACTCCGAAACCTACACCTACAACGCCGCCACAGGCAACCTCGCCAGCAAAGGCGGGGTGAACTATACCTACGCTTCGGGACACGCGCACGCGGTCTCGTCGCTTTCGAATGGCAACACTTATACCTACGACCAAAACGGCAACATGACCTCGCGCCACGTCGGCAGCCAGACTTTCACCCTCGCCTACGACGCCGAAAACAGACTTGTCTCCGTGAGCGGCGCAGTCACGGCCAGTTTCCTCTACGATGCCGACGGCAAGCAAGTGAAAGCCGTTGTGGGAAGCACGACCACCTACTACATCGGCGCCCACTACCAGGTGGACAACGGCGTGGTGACCAAGTATTATTCAGCCGGAGCGACTCGTATCGCGATGAGAAAGAACGGCACACTCTATTACCTGCTCACGGACCA
>JACAEP010000035.1 GCA_013388795.1 Chloroflexota bacterium
AATCAAAAATCGAAAATCGTCAATCGCTTGCCCTCGCCTACTTCCGCCTCGCCGAAGCGCAATTCCGCACCCAGAAAAACGAAGCCGCCATCGAAAGCGCACAAAAAGCCGTTGACCTGTACCTCGCCCTCGGCGATCTTTCCGGCGCGGGGCGCGCCTATTGGGCAATGGCAAACGGATACACACAAATCCGCCAGATCGAAAAGCGCGACGAAGCCCTCCATAAAGCCTTAGCCTATTGCCAGCAAGTGGGTGATAACTATGGGCTTGGCAATGCGCTCAATACGATAAGCGTTACAGAAGTAGATATCACAAAAGCCTTTCGAACTTTCCAACAGTCCATTGAAGCCTTTGAAAAAGCAGGGTATCTAGACCGTATCCAGATTCCAAGAGCCAACCTTGCGGTGACCTACCTTGAACTCGGTTTATATTCCCATGCAGCGAGATTGCAAGGCGAGGTGCTTGAAGCCAACCGCAGGATGAATGCGCAGGTAGGCTTTATTTATGCCCTGGGAAACATAGCAGGCGTTTACATCGCCCTTGGACAATTTGAAACGGCTCTGACACACCAAAAAGAATTTACAACCCTGGTTGAGACTCTGGGCGACCCCAATATGGAAAATCAAGCCGAAACCAATTGGGCAGACTTGAAATTCAACATGGGCGATCTCAAAGCCGCCCTGCGTCACCAAAAAGCGGCATTAAGAATTGCCCAACAACATCAACTCGGCATTGAAGTGACTGCGCTTACCGAACTGGGCAAAATACAACTTGCCAATGGTGATCTCGTTAACGCGCTCAAAACCACAACCAAAGCCACGACGCTGCACCGCGCAGAAGGGTTCGCCAAGCAGGATAGTTTCACCCAGCAAGCCATCTGGTGGCGGCATACCCAGGCACTGCTTGCCAACAAAAAGAACAAAGAAACACAAGAAGCTCTCGACCGCGCCTACAACTTTTTGCTCGAAAGCATTCAAAACATTCGTGATGAAGGTTTGCGCCGCAACGCGCTCAACAAAGTGGCTGAAAACCGCGAATTGATCCAGTATTGGGTTGCCGATGGCAAAAAACGCAAACTGTCCAAAGAGCGCCTCTTCGCCCACCTCAACATCGAATCGAACCTGCGCGAACCCTTCCAACGCCTCTCGGATACGGGTCTGCGCCTGAATGCGCTGAAATCCATTCAAGCCATTCAAACCTTCTTAGTCGAAGAAGCCACCGAGCTGATCGGCGGCGAGCGGCTGATTCTCGAGCGTACTGCCCACTTTAGTCGGAAGGCAAAAGTGCCGACTAAAGTCGGCAGTACAGAATTAATCTTAGCGGACTCCCTCCTCCCGCGTGGAGAAGACGCCTCAGTCGTTCTCAAATCCATTCGTAAATATCTTGATAAAGCGCGTCAAACGCGGACTACGCAGTTACTGACCGCAGACGGTAGACGGCAGACGAAGGAAGGCGGTCAGCGGTCGGTTATCCGCGGTCTAGGTCGCATCATCGCTCCATTGATCGCGCAGAACACCCTCCTCGGCTACCTATATGTGGACATGGACTCCATCTACGGTACATTCGACAACACCGACCGTGATATGCTCGGCATGTTGGCGAATCAAGGCGCTGTCGCTTTAGATAATGCTGGCTTAATTGCAGGACTCGAGCAAAAGGTCGAAGAACGAACCGCGCAACTTCAGGAACATATTTCCGAGTTGCAGATCATCAACTCCATTCAGCAGGGACTCGCCGCCGAGTTGGACTTCCAAGCCATTGTCGATTTGGTCGGTGATAAGTTGCGGGAAGTGTTAGCGACACCCAATCTGGGCATTGTTTGGATAGAAGAATCCCAAGGTGTTATACACACGCTGTATGCATACGAACATAACCAGCGACTGACCATCGCGCCAGTGGCTCTACTTAAAACCGGGCGGACGGTAAATATCATCGCCACCCGCAAACCAGTGATTTTTAACACTGTGAAGGAAATGCCAAATCCAATCCCGGGAACTGATCAGGCGAAGTCTGCGATCTATGTCCCCATCATCAGCAAAGATCGCGTGATTGGAATCCTGGATATTGAAAACTTCGAACGCGAGAATGCCTTTGGAGAATCAGAACTGCGCCTACTGACCACCATCGCCGCCTCGCTGGGAACCGCTCTCGAGAATGCCCGTCTCTTCGACGAGACCCAGCGCCTGCTCAGAATCACCGAAGAACGCAACGCCGAACTCGCCATCATCAACAGCGTGCAAGCGGCTTTGGCGGCAGAACTCAACATTCAGGGAATCTATGACGCAGTCGGTGACAAGGTGCGTGAGATTTTCCATCAAGCAGATTTGAACATCCGCATTATTGACCCGCAAACAAATCTACTCCATTACCCATATATGTATGAAAACGGAAAACGGCTGGATATTTTCTCAACGCCATTGCAGGATGTAGGCTTTAGCGCTTACGTTTTCCGAACCCGCGAAACAGTTGTGATTAATGAAAACTTACTTGAAGAAGAAAAGAAATTCGGCAGCTTCACGCTCCCAGGAACAGAATCTGAAAAATCAGTGGTCTTTGTTCCGCTGATTGCAGGCGATCAAGTGCGCGGCTTGATCAATCTTGTCAGCATGGAAGAACACGCCTTCAGTGAATCGGACGTGCGCCTCCTGCAAACCCTCGCCAACTCGATGAGCGTTGCCCTCGAAAACGCGCGTCTGTTTGATGAAACCCAACGCCTCCTCAAAGAGACCGAGCAACGCGCACAGGAACTCGCCATCATCAACAGCGTCCAGCAAGGGCTCGCCTCCAAACTGGATATGCAAGCCATATTCGAGCTGGTCGGCGAAAAGATCCAAAGCATGTTCAATGCGCAATCGGTCTTGATCAGTTCCTTCGACCATGAAAAACAAGTCTCACGGCTGGATTATGCCTTTGAAGACGGCAAACGCATTTTTGATGATGAGTTATTGCCCTTCAGCGCGGGAAACCTTTACATGATCGAAACCCGCCAACCGATCATCATTAATGAGAACGCTGGAGAAGAGTCCATCAAATATGGATTGAAAACAATCAAAGGCACCGAATTGGCGAAGTCGTTGATCTTCGTCCCCTTTGGCACGGGCGACAAGGTTAATGGCTATTTCAGTTTACAAAATTTTGAGCATGAACATGCCTTCTCTGAATCGGATATCCGCTTGTTGGGAACGTTGGCAGGCAGTATGGGCATCGCGCTCGAAAGCGCTCGCCTCTTCGATGAGACTCAGCACCTGCTCAAGGTCACCGAAGACCGCGCCGCTGAGCTTGCCATCATCAACTCTGTGCAGGAGGGGCTCGCCTCCAAACTGGA
>JACAEP010000053.1 GCA_013388795.1 Chloroflexota bacterium
GTGGATACCATTTTGCCCAGCTTTAGTTCTGAAGCAAGTGCCTCTGCTCAAGAGATTGCCGCCGCAGTGGACGCAGTTAAGAGTTCTGGCGCGTCTGCCATCTTCCTCGGTGAAGTGGAAAATGCCGATCTTGCCAACCAAATCGCCGCTGAAACTGGCGTAAAAGTTGTCGATACGCTTTATCTTGAGTCACTGACCGATGGCGCCCCTGCTGCGACGTATATTGAGATGATGAAGCATAATGTAACGGAAATTGTGAATGCTTTGAAGTAAGATAGAGGCTAAACAAGCACATCCTTTATGCGCAAATACCATGTCACATATTCCCCATCGTCTCGAAGTTCAAAATATCAGCATCGGCTACGGCGACAAAACCATTTTGCGAGACTTGAGTTTTCAAGTTCCGCACGGGTCACGCGTCGCTGTGGTCGGTCCGAATGGAGCAGGAAAGTCCACGCTGTTCAAAGCATTGGTTGGCTTGCTGCCTTTGCAAAAAGGAAATATCTTCATCCATGGTGAAGCGTTAGGTTTGCACAAGGATTGTGTTGCTTATGTTCCCCAGCGCGAAGAAGTGGACTGGCGTTTCCCGGTCACGGTCAGCGACGTGGTGATGATGGGGCGTTTCTCGCAAATGGGTTGGTTCAAACAGCCCAAGTCTTATGATAAAGAAATGGTGCATAAAAGTCTTACACAAATGGGCATTGCCGATCTGGCAGGGCGTTCCATCGGTCAACTTTCAGGCGGGCAGCAGCAACGTGCCTTTCTAGCGCGCGCCATCGCGCAAGAGCCGCACATCCTCTTAATGGATGAACCCTTCACCGGCGTGGATGTCACTACGCAGGAAGCGACATTGCGTTTGCTCGATCATTTACAGGAAAAACAAGTCACTGCGATTGTTTCCACTCACGATCTAAATCTCGCCGGTTCGCGCTTCGACCTCGTGCTTTTGCTGAATCACCGTCTCATTGCGTTTGGCACACCGAAAGAAGTATTCACCAAAGAAAACCTTGCACAGGCATTTGGCAACTCACTGCTCGTGATGGAAAATGGAATGATGTTGGTCGATGAGTGTTGTCCACCCGATGAAGAACATTATCACCATCACACTGAGGCTCAATGAGCTTTCTCCTCGAACCATTAACCTACGAATTCATGCAGCGCGGACTGCTCGCCTCCGTCATTGTCGGCGTGCTTTGTGCTGTGATGGGAACTTATGTTGTCTTGCGCGGCATGGCATTCTTGGGCGATGCAATGGCACATGCCATTCTGCCAGGCGTAGCCATTGCTTATATCCTCAAAGGTGACTTGCTCATTGGTGCAGGTGTTGCAGCGGTTGCTGTAGCACTCACGATTGGACTCTTCACCAGAGATGGCGCCGTCAAAGAAGATACCGCCATCGGCATTTTGTTTGCCGCAGCCCTCTCTTTAGGTGTAGCGCTCATCAGCACCATGCAAACCTATGCCGTGGATTTATCACATATCCTTTTCGGAAATGTGCTTGGTGTAAGTGTCTCTGACCTGTGGCTGATCGGCGGTTTGAGCTTTGCCATTCTGCTCACAGTAGCCATTCTTTACAAGCCTTTCCTCGTCATCTCCTTTGACCCCGTCCTTGCAGCGACATTGCGCCTTCCTTCTGAACTTCTACGCAACCTCATGCTGGTTTTACTGGCTCTCACCGTCGTCGTCTCATTGCAAACCGTAGGTGTCAGTCTCGCCGCCGCCATGCTGGTCACTCCAGCAGCGACAGCATATCTGCTCACCCGCCGCCTCCTGCCGATGATGATTGTCTCTGCCGCGATTGGCGCTTTATCCTCAGTCATGGGTTTATATATTTCATATTACTTCAATGTCGTATCAGGGTCAGCCATTGTGTTGACCGCCACTTTGTTTTTTCTATTTGCCTTCATTTGGAAGCGATTCAAAAAGCAATACTGATCACAGACGAAAGACCGCCGACCGTGGGATAGCCGTCGGCGGTCTTTTTTGCATAGTACCAATGTCATCCTCTTAATCCCCCTTAAGTTCATTGTGGAATGATATAAAACCCATATAATGACAATCACAGTTACAAAAAACTCAAGGAGAATAAACAATGGCAGTTCTTGAAGCATCCCTCAAAATCAATAAACCCGCAGCAGACATTTTTGCATACATTACAAACCTCGAAAACCAGAAAAAAATGAGCCAGTACGTCACCGCCATCAAAGTGGATGGACCGCTTAAAATCGGCAGCCGCTACACGATCGTCACCAGCGCGGGCGGGCACACCATTGAAACCGTCAATGAAGTGCTTGCCTTCGAACAAGACCGCCTTTTCAGCGTCAAAACATTTGCCCCGCCTCCCGCTTCAGACATGGTCAATACCACCATTCTGGAAACCGACGGAAGCGCAACCAAAGTCACTATGCAAATGGACGTCGCCCTCGTTCCCGCCGGAATGCCCTCTATGCCCGGCATGGAAGACATGATGAAAAACCAAATGATGGGCTTACTGAACGACTCGCTCGCCGCGTTACAAAAAAATATGGGCGGCTAGTCTATCGCTGCCTCCGCAGCCTCCTGCCAAACGCAGGGGGCTTTTTTCATTTCAACCCCTCCCCATCTTTACGGTAGAATTGCGCCCATGCGCGCAAAACACATATACGTTCTTCTTTCCATCTTTCTTATCATCTCAGCCTGTTCACCAAAGCAAAGAGCAGACCTTCCTACCCCCACTGAACCGGTTTTCCTCACCCTGCCGGTGACAGACACACCCGCCGCCCCTACAGAAACACCGCAGCCAACGAACACACCGCTCCCCGCGCTTGAACGCGCACAATACACCCTCAACACCACCATTGACTATGATGCCAAAACCATCAGCGTGGACCAAACCATTCTTTATCCGAACTTAACCGGACATCAACTCAACACCCTCGTCCTTGCTGTGATCCCAAACCTTTGGGACGGAAGCTTCGCCCTCACCAGCCTTGTCATTGATGGACAACCCGTCAGCGCCTATACACTCAACGGTCAACGCCTCGACATTTCTCTCGCCTCACTCCTCCCCGCAGGCGGTGCGACCGAGATTCAAATTCAATACACGCTGACACTGCCCTTCGCCGAACAGGAAGATCCGAGCATATCGCGCCCGCGCATTTACGGCTATACCAGCAGGCAGATCAACCTCGTCAACTGGTATCCTTTCGTTGTGCCCAATATTGGCGGCCAGTGGATTCTTCACGACCCGTGGTATTACGGCGAGCATCTCGTCTACGACCCAGCAGATTATGAAGTGAATCTCAAATTCAGCGACCCAGCCTCGGCTCCCATCGTCGCCTCGAGCGGAGTCCCTGAGGCGCAGCCCGATGGCAGCGCCCGGTACACTATCAGCGCCGCACGCACCTTTGCCTTATCCGCCAGCCGCGAGTTCCAAACATCAAGCACGCAAGTTGGGGATGTAACCCTCACCAGTTACTACTTCGCCTTCAACGAAGCCGGAGGTCAAGCCGCATTGCAGGCGTCGGCTCAAGCCTTGCAGGTTTTTGGCGCAAGGTATGGGGTGTATCCACATAAGAGTCTCGCCATCGTCATGGGCGATTTCAATGACGGCATGGAATATTCCGCTTTCTATTATCTCAGCAAAGATTTCTACAATTTATATGATGGCACGCCCGCCAACTACCTGACCTTCGTTGCTGTGCATGAAACCGCGCATCAATGGTGGTTCGATCAGGTTGCCAACGATCAAGCCCTGCAACCCTGGCTCGACGAATCTCTCGCCACTTATTCCGAACGGATCTATTACGAAAGCGCCTATCCAGATATTGTTTCCTGGTGGTGGTCGTATCGTATTGACTTTTACAAGCCTGAAGGCTTCGTAGATATTCCCATCTATGAAGGGCAGGGCTTCCGTCCTTACACCAATGCCACCTACTTTCAGGGCGCGCACTTCCTCGAAAAAGTCCGCCAGCGCATTGGGGATGAAGCCTTCTTTGCTTTCATTCAAGATTACTTCAATCAAGGTCGCGGCAAAATCGTCACCGCTAACGACTTCTTCCGCATCCTGTCCGCTCACGCCGGGAGCAATGATATTTCCGACCTCATCAACCAATACTTCCGCAGCGTCTACCGATAATGAATCGAACTTCACGTTTCACTTATTACGGATTACATATTACATATCACACCCTCCTTGCCGCATTTCTAATCGCCTGTGCCGTGCCATCCCCAACACCCACGCCGCAACCGTTTGCCCCTTTCAACCTGCCCACAAGGGCTCCGAATTCCGCGACCGCTACTCCCTTTCAACCATCGGGTCAGGTGGATACACCTGTTCCGACATTCACCGCCTCGCCTTTACCGACCCATACTTTCAGCCCTCCTACTGCGGCATTGACCCCGCTTCCCACCACGCCGACAACTGCCTCAGCCGCCCCAACCTCCCCTCCGCTGACAACGAACCCGTCCCGACCAAATTACATCATCAACGCCACACTTGATTTCGCTAATAAATCCATCAGCGCAGACCAGACCATCCGCTACTACAACACCACCGGCGCAACCCTCTCCGACCTTGTGCTTTCCGTTCAGCCCAATCTATACACCGGCGCATTTACGCTCAACTCCCTCGCCCAAGATGGGTCAGCCCTCACCTCTTACACCCTCAGCGGACAACGCCTCAGCGTCAACTTGAATCAGCCACTGGCATCCGGCTCGGCAACCACCATCACGCTTTCATTCAACTTGAAGATTCCACAAAAGGGATCAGGCGACGTCTTCGGCTACGACTTCAACCAGATCAACCTCGTGGATTGGTATCCCTTCATTGTGCCGTATCAGGGCGGCTGGGTTTTGCATGACCCCATGCCCTGGGGCGAGCATCTCGTTTATGATTCCGCCGACATCGAGTTGAATATCAAGACCGACCCCGGTGTGACTCTCGCTGTGGGCGCGTCGCCCGAATCCAACGGCGAATGGACTCGTTACCGCATGTATGGTGCGCGGACGATGGCCATCTCTGCCAGCGATGAATTTATCGTCAACGAAACCACGGTTGGGAATGTCAGCATTCGTTCGTATTATTTCAGCGGCTTCCAAAAAGGCGGCGACGACATGCTCATCTACGCCAGCGAAGCCATTCAGACTTTTTCGGCAGAGTTTGCGCCTTACCCGCACCAAACCCTCTCCATCATCCAAACCGACATGGACGACGGCATGGAATACGACGGCTTGATCTTCCTCTCGACCGATTTCTACAGCGGCTACAACGGCACCGCCCGCAGCAACTTGACGGTCATTGGTGTGCATGAAGTTGCCCATCAATGGTGGTACAGCCTCGTGGGAAATGACCACGCCATGGAACCCTGGCTGGACGAAGGTCTCTCCACCTACAGCGAGAGCATCTTCTATGAAAACAACTATCCCGCCAATATCAGTTGGTGGTGGCAGTTCCGTGTCAATTATTTCAAACCGAGCGGCTACGCCGATGCGACCATTTACGATTACGGCTCCTTCCGCGCATACACCAATGCGGTTTATTTCCAAAGCGCGCTCTTCCTCGATGACATGCGCGAGTTAATGGGCTACGGTAATTTCTCGAAATTCATCAAAGCCTATGCCACGCGCTATGCCAACGGTCACGCCACCAGCGCGGATTTCTTCGCCCTGGCCCGTGAAACCATCAATGTCAATTATGATGATTTGATCGCAGAGTATTTTTCGGGTTCGTATTAGCGCGACTAACTTTGGCAAGCCCAATTTTCATACTTTTGGGGTTTGGAAACAAATCTCATAGCCATATAATGAACATGAAGGCGACAGTCACTCTTAAAGTGACTGTCGCCTAATTCAAGCATAATCTGATACCAAACCCATGAATAGACCCTACACCTTCATCAACGTCGCCATGACGGCAGACGGAAAAATAGACACCTTCGAGCGTAAAGGCGCGGCGATATCGTCGCAGCGAGATAAAGGGCGCGTGGATGAATTGCGCGCGGCGTCGGATGCAGTCCTTGTCGGCGGGAGGACTCTTTTGGAGGAACAGCCCAAGCTCACGGTCCGCAGTGAGGCGCTGCGTGAAGAGAGAGTCAGGCAGGGGCGTTCGCCAAACCCGATTAAGGTCGGAGTGGCCACGGTCGCAAACATCCAAAAAGACTCAGATTTTATTAATGCAGGCAACGCGCAGAAAGTAATATTTACAACATCACAAACATCTATAAACCGGCTTGAGCAGTTGCGCGCGCTGGGTGTTGACGTATACGTGGACGAGGCGCCTCGCGTGGACCTGCAGGTTATGATGCAAACGTTGAAGAAGATTGGTGTGGATCGTTTGATGGTGGAAGGCGGCGGGACGATCAACTTTGAGCTCATGCGGCTGGGTCTTGTGGATGAACTTTTGATCTATGTGGCGCCGATGGTCTTCGGCGGCGCGCAGGCCCCCACGCTTGCTGATGGTCTTGGTTTTTTACGCGAACAGGCGCTGGCGCTTAAACTCGTGCAGGTTGAACACTGGGACGATGGCGGGGTTATACTAAAGTATGGGTTTGTGTAGATTAAAAGATTTGCGGAGGATTCTATGGATACATGGATGCGCGAAAAGATAAAAATTCTTTTGGAAGAAGATTGCTGCCATGAGTGTGAAGGCTACGGTGAAGGTCACATTTGTGTTCATATTGAAGCGATTGCCGAACTGCCCACGCGCTTTGGCGATTTTCACATTGTGGCATTCTCGAACAACCGTGACGACAAGGAACATGTTGCCATCATCAAAGGCGATGTGGTCGGCGCGGACGATGTGCCGGTGCGTTTGCATTCGGAATGTTTAACCGGTGATGCCATCGGCTCGCTGCGCTGTGACTGCCGCGACCAGCTCGAAGCGGCGCTGAAAAAGATCGGCGGCATGGAACGCGGCATGGTGTTATATTTACGCCAGGAAGGGCGCGGCATTGGGCTGACCAATAAGATCCGGGCGTACACCTTGCAGGACAATGGTCTCGATACGGTGGAGGCGAACCTTGCACTGGGCTTCCGCGATGATGAACGTGATTACGCCGTCGCTGCGCACATGCTGCATTCGCTAAAAGTACAGTCCATCAAATTGATGACCAACAACCCGAAGAAGATCGCGCAGCTTGAACAGCACGGTGTCAAGATCAACGAGCGCCTGCCGCACATTTTGCCGACCAACGAACACAACATTTTCTACCTGCAAACCAAAGCCGTCAAGTCTGGTCACATGATAGACTTCCACGGCAAGGAACATTTACCTGAACAAAGCGATCCTACGCTTGTGGAGGGCATGAGCGAAGATCAGATTAAAGCATTCTATGAATAAAGGAGAAGGCAAATGAACAAAAGAACGATCGTGGTCACAGGGGCAGGCGGGGCGCTTGGAAGCCTGGTCGCAAAAACCTTCAGTGAGGCTGGGCATAACCTTGCCTTGCATGATAAGGACTCAGCAAAATTGGATGCGCTGGTACGTGGACTAAATCTGCCGGTGGGGCGGGTCTATTCCAGCACAGTGGACTTGACCGATGGCAAAGCGCTTCAAGCCTCAGCCAAAGAGGTGATCGCCAAATTTGGCAGTGTCCACGCCTTGTTCCACCTTGTGGGCGGCTGGGTAGGCGGCAAGCGCATCACCGAAACACAGGATGACGATCTGGAATTTATGATCAACCAGCATGTGCGCACCACCTTTAACCTTTTTAAAGCCTATGAAGAAAATCTGGGCAAGAGCGGCTGGGGACGGGTGATCACGGTTTCACCGTCGAGCACATCCAACCCGCTGGCGCAGCGCAGTGTGTATGTGGCGGCGAAGTCGGCGCAGGAGAATCTGGTGCTCTCGCTTGCCGCGGAGTTGAAGGATGCCAATGTGACGGCGAACATCATCCAGGTGAAAGCCATTGATGTGGACGGTTCGGGCAACGGCTCAACCCCGGCAGAGATCGTCTCTGCCATGCAATACCTGTTCTCGCAACAAGCCGATAAGGTGACCGGGGCAAGAATTCCGTTGAGTTAGAAAAGTGGATAGTGAAGTGTGGAAAGTGGAAAGGGACCGCCATCCGGCGGTCACTTTTTGTAATTGAAGATAAACAACTCTCTTCCCTTTTCTGCTTTTCCCTGTTTGTAATTGTTCATTCCATACTGCAATTCCCATTTGCGGACGTTCGCAAAGCGGAAACTTTTTCGTATCTCCGGCGAATCGTCATAGGTGATAAGCCATAAATGCTGGCAGGCTTTCATGGTGTCGGCAAATTCCTGATGGTTGAAATCGGTGTGAAGGATTCCATTTCTGCCGTAAAGCCGTGATTTCGTTGCCGTAAAATAGGGCGGATCTAAAAAGGTGAAAACAGACCTGCTTCCATTCATCAACAATTTTCGATAATCCAGATTCGTAATTTTTACGCCTTGTAAAATTTCGCCCAATGCAGCTAGGCGCTCAATCGCAGATTCGGTGAAACGTCCATCAAACGCTTGTTGAGAATACCCGCCTGCCTCAGCCAGGCCTGAAAAAGTGATGCGATTCAACACAAAAAAACGGACTGCCCGCTCGAAATCTGTCAGGTTGCTGGCATCCACAGCGGTCAGTTCTTGGAACAGGCGGCGTCCGTTTGGGTTTCTTTTTCTAATTTTCAAGACTTCGCGGGCTAGTTTCCTGGAATCAGACTGGGCTAGTTTCCAAAATAAATATAGTTCGGGGTTGAGATCATTGACCCAGCACTTTATATTTGGGTACGCCTGCCGCAAATGGATAAAGAACGAGCCGCCGCCAATAAAGGGTTCGCGGTACTCGTCGAATTCAGCGGGGATGAAATCCTTTATTAAATGAATGGCGCGCGTCTTGCCGCCGGGGTAACGCAGGGGGCTATGAATCATGATAGAGAGTTGAAAGTATAACGCACCATCAACAAGCCATGCGGTTTTCCGTTATACTCGCACCCATGCTTCGTCAAATCATTCAAACGAACGGAGTGAACCTCCACGTGCTGACCGATGGACCGCAAAGCGGGACGCCGGTCATTTTATTGCACGGCTTCCCCGAGTTCCATTACGGGTGGCGCAGGCAGATCCCGGTGTTGGCGGCGGCGGGGTTTCGCGTCATTGTGCCAGACCAGCGCGGCTACAACCTCTCCGACAAACCGAAGGGCGCGGCGGCATATGATGTCAATACGCTGGCAAAAGACATTATTGGACTCTTCGATCATTTTGGGATTCAAAAAGCGCGGCTCGTCGGTCATGACTGGGGAGCGATGGTGGCGTGGACCGTGGCATTAAACCACCCCGAACGTTTGGAAAAACTGACCATCCTCAATGTGCCGCATCCTGATGTGATGACGCGCTTTATTCTGGAAAATGCCGAACAGCGCAAGAAATCGTGGTATGTGTTTTTCTTTCAGATTCCCTTCTTGGTGGAATGGGTCTTGCGCCGTGACGATTACCGCGCCATGGCGCGCATGTTGGTCGGCTCGGGACGCAAAGGCGCCTTCAACCGAAGTGATGTTGAAGAGTACAAAAAAGCATGGTCACAACCGGGGGCGCTGACCGCCATGCTCAGCTGGTATCGCAATATCTTCCGCAATAGTCTCAAGTATCTGCTTAAAAAAGTCCCTGCGCGGCGGGTGAGTGTGCCGACTCTCATTTTGTGGGGCATGAACGATGTGGCGCTCAGCCATGAAATGGTGCAACCATCTGTGGAAATGTGCGATGACGCGTCGGTGGTGTATTTTGAGAAAGCCACCCACTGGGTCCAGCACGATGAAGCGGAGCAGGTCAACAACTTGCTGATCGAGTTTATGAGATAAAAGATTGTAATCCCGGGGTCTATTTTTCCCAACTTAAAGTAGCAACGCTTAGGGTGAGGGGGGCACCCTAAGCGTTGCTGAAATTATTTTACCAAATCCGCGTGAAAGTGCAATAGGGTGTGCAAGATCAAACCTATCAATCTTGAAGGTGGAAAAATGCTTGAAACTCCGAACCCGGCAAGGGCTGGGAAAGAGGCGGGAGAACCCCATGCGAGAGGTTTGTCACATGTTTTCAACCTGTCAACAGTTACAAAAAACAGTTGCGTCTGTCGTAAAAAATGGGTAAGATAAAAGCGCCATGAATGGATTTCCAGCCATACGGTTTTTAGGCGTGTTATTGGCTTAGGTTCGAGAGCCTGATGGGTACCTGCGTACTTTTCAGGCTTTTTTTATCTCTTGACCAAGGAGTAAAAATGCAGACACCCTGGGAGTATCGCTTCGCCCACCGCACGCAAAAAATGGGAAGTTCGGTCATCCGTGAGCTATTAAAGTTGACGGAGCAGCCGGATATTATTTCGTTCGCAGGCGGCTTACCCGCGCCGGAGGTGTTTCCGGTGCAGCAGTTTCAGGAGGCATGCAACCGCGTGCTGACGGAACACGGCGCGCAAGCCTTGCAATACAGCACGACCGAAGGGTATCGTCCCCTGCGCGAGATGATCGCGCGCCATACGGAACGCTATAAGGTTTCGGTCACGCCGGAAAACATCATGATCACATCCGGCTCGCAACAGGCGCTTGATTTCATCGGCAGATTGTTCATCAACCGCGGCGATTATATTGTAGTGGAGTCGCCCACATACCTGGGCGCATTGCAAGCCTGGAATGCATATGGCGCGCAGTACATTTCCGTACCAGCCGATGAAAACGGCATGATCGTGGAGGAATTGGAAAACGCGCTTCGAGTCGGACCGAAATTCATTTACGTGCTCCCAAACTTTCAGAATCCCTCCGGCTCAACCCTCAGCCTCGAACGCCGCCGGCGTTTGGTTGCGCTTGCAGACCAATACGGCGTCCCGATCATCGAAGACGATCCGTATGGTCAATTGCGGTATGACGGTGAGCACCTGCCCTCGGTCGTGTGTCTCGATGGGCTTTACCGCAACGACGGCAATAACGAGTACACGGGCAATGTCATTTATCTGAGCACGTTTTCGAAGCTGCTTGCGCCGGGGCTGCGGCTGGCGTGGGTGGTGGCGCCTCCCGACGTGATCCGCAAGCTGGTGATGACCAAGCAGGCGGCAGATTTGCACACATCGAGCTTCAATCAGCAGGTGGCATATGAAGTAGGCAAAGGCGGATTTTTGGATGAGCATGTCAAAGTCATTCGAGCCACATATAAGGAACGCCGCGACGTGATGCTCGAAATGATGGATGAGATGTTCCCTGCTGAAATGCGGTGGACCAAGCCGCAGGGCGGCATGTTCTTATGGGGCATGATGCCCGAAGGCGTGGATGCGGCGGACGTTCTAAAGATCGCCGTTGAGCGCAAGGTGGCGTTCGTGCCTGGCACGGCGTTCCACCCGAATGGCGGCGGGGAGAACACCATGCGCATCAATTTCTCATACTCTTCGCCAGAGCTGATCCGCGAGGGCATTACACGTTTGGGGGCAACGCTCAAGGAAGTGTTGAAGGAGAATGGGTATTACTAGGGTCTGTATGCAAAATATAAGTGGTCGTTCATAATAGTTTAGAAGAAGACATTCTAAAAATGCTGGTTGGATCGTTCTGTTGCATCAGCATATATTCAGCAGAAGCAAGAACGAATACTCAATGAACTCCAAAAACGACGGACTATTCTTCCAGTCTGCGCATCGCCAAGAAATTTGATCTGTTTTCCATGAATAGGCTCCAAAGATATGGCAATGTTGTTTGGTACTGGGCTGCAACGCAGGAATGATCTTCTGGCGCCCTTGCTTCATCCAACAGGCATGCAAGGGAGGGTCCAGGGCTAGGCTGGCTTCGTCCACAAAGAGGAGTTCGAAATCGTCTCGGAGGCTCTTTTTTTATCTCTTCCAGCAGTTTCTCTGCTTTTTTCTTGGCAGCTTTGTCCTGTAAATGGCTCAAGTCGTGCTTGGGACGATGATACCGATAGCCTTTCTTCTTGAGCAGTGCCCGAAAGCGGGTCTCGCTGAGGGGGATGCCTGTCTCCTTCTCCAAATGAGCGCGCAAACGATCCGAGGTCCAAATGGCGAAACGATACCCATATTCGGATGGTTCTTTACTCAGCGCTTCTTCGAGCTTTAGACAGTAGGCGTCCGTCGCTTTGGGCTTTCTACCAGGACGGGCTTTGTTTGCCAGTCCTTCCACGCCATTCTCGCGCCAGAGTTTGTGCCAGTTGTACGCGGTTGGCGCGCTGATCATTTGTTGCTATGCGACCACCATGGGTTTATGACCAAGGCGTAACAATCGAACGACTGTTGCGCGCTGCTTGACCTCCGCTCGTTTGTCTTGTCGTATTGCCTTTTCGATTTCGGCTAATTCTTTGGGTTTTAGTTGGTATATCGTTCGCATTCCCAAAGTCTATCATGTCTTATAATTTATTTCGACCGACTACTTAGCATTGGCAATAATTGTGTCTAGGGAGCGTCCGTCGTGGGTAGGGCGGTGATGAAGTTTGTCCATCTGCGTTCTGATTGTTTCATCCCCCTTTAGCCACTCACAAACGGATTGTATTCCTTCTCATGCCCCACTGTGGTTTGCGGACCATGACCTGATAACAAAATCGTTTCATCCGGCAGAGTGTAGATCTGCTCGCGGATGCTTTTCTCCAGAGTCGCAAAATCGCCGCCGGGCAAATCGGTGCGCCCGACGCTTTCGTTAAAGATCAAGTCGCCGCAGAAGCAGATGTTTTCTTTCGCCGCATATAAAACGCAATGACCACGCGTATGCCCCGGTGTAAAGCGGACTTCGAACTCGTTCGAGCCGAGTTTCATCTTCATTCCGTGGATCAGGTCAATGGTCGGTTCGGGACCCGGGTCTATATCCAAACCGAAGACAGCGCCGCCGCCACCCTGTCTCCACAAGACATGATCGTCGGGGTGAAGCGCCACATGCGGCAGCGGGTTGAGCGCATCCGCAATCGCCGCCGCGCCGCCAATGTGATCGAAATGCGCGTGTGTGTACCAAAGATGACCGATGCGCCAGCCGCGTTTTTCGGCTTCGCTGAGAATAATGTGACCATCCCACGATGGGTCAATGACGACGGCTTCTTTGGTCTGCGGGTCGGCAACGAGATACGCATTTGTAGAGGCAGGACCAAGAGTGAATGAAACGATCTCAAGCATGGCAGACACCTTTCAATTTGCGGAGGCGGCAACTTCTTTTCGCGGCGAGAAGAAATACCCGACCAGAATCGAAATCATGATCAATCCAATTGCCAGAGGATAGATCGTGAACGGGTCACGCTCGAAGATAAACCCGGCAATCGGCGGCGCAATAATGAACACAATCGCGCTGACAGTTTCCATCACGCCATAGGTGCGCCCCATTTGCGAGTCATGCACAAGGTCGCGCGCCTGTGCCATTGCCATTGGGCGTGCCGCACGGAACCCGCCCAGCAGAAAGTATGCCAGCATAAAGATGGGCAGACCCGAACCCAACCACATCAGCGAAGCGAACAGAAGCACCAGCATTTGCGCCGCCAAAAATCCACGGCGCGGATTGAAGCGACTGAGCGACAACGCCAGCAAGGAATTTCCCAATGCGCCCGCCGAAAACACCCAGCCTGTTTCGCTCAAGGTCAATCCGCGCACACCTTTGAGGAAGTTCGGCGTGAGTGGCTGGGCAAGATACAACGCAAAAACCGCAAAAGCAAAGATCATCACAAAGCCGATGAAGCGCGCATTTTTCCGCAGACTGGTCGGCGGCGCGGCAGGGTCATGATGGTCAATTGGCTGCGGTTGAATGAACATGATCATCAACGTCGAGAGAACGAATACCCAAAACGCCGCTATATAACTGGCATCCATGCCGAGCTGTTCCGCAACCCACCCGCCGGTGACGGGTCCCAACGCCATGCCAATGTTGAAGGTGGCAGTCGTCAAAGAAAGAGCCGTGCCCACTTCCCACTTTCCGCGCGCGGCGGTCACATAGCTGCCAAGCGGCGAAGCGACAAATGCCGTCACTCCGTACAAAAATAATCCAAACAAGTAAAACGGAAGACTGCGCGCCAGACCCATTGCCAGCGTGGAGATCATGCCAAGCGCCCAGGCGGCGATCAACAACGGGCGCCGCCCGAAACGGTCTGCCAGATAACCGCCGGGAATGTGCGTGATCGCCATGAAAAAACCGAACGCGCCCAACGCAAACCCAACCTGTTGTTTGTTCAATAGAAAATCATTTTCGAGCCGGATCGGCACAAAATTAAAGAACATACCCTCGCCAAATCCCCACAGAAACAAAGCCGCAGCGATAAAAAACAGATTTCGACTCAAAGATTCCTCTACTAGTCTCGTCATTGCGAGGGCGGTGTTCTTGCGCCCGAAGCAATCTCAGGATTATCTCGTAAGATTGCTTCGTCGGGAAGGATCGCCCTCCTCGCAATGACGTCATTCAATTCTTTGAATAAAATCGCGCGCCAGTTCAAATACCTGATGACGGGCCGCATCGCGCGTGACAACGTGACCTGCCTCGTCCACATAAGCCTTTGTCTTGTCTGAAGCATTGACCAGCCCATCGTAGAGCCGCTCCATGTTCTCCGGCAAAACATATTTATCATTCTTTGAGTGGATCAATAACACAGGCTTCGCAACCAAAGGCAACGCCTCCCGCATGACGCCCAGTAGTTCCTTCATCTCCGCAATCGACCGGATCGGATTCTGCGGATACGAGATATGATCCTTGAATGCCTCTTTATCGAACCACGAAGCGCCAGGTGCTTCTTTTGACTTGGGCAGGTATTTTACGAAACGACTATACAGCCTGATATACCAAAGCGGATAATCTCTCGGGTCATTCGGCAAAAAATACGGCGTAGACATTGTCACCACGCCCGCCACATTCAACTGCGTGGACATCAACAACGACAGCACGCCGCCCATCGAAAGCCCTGCCAAAAAAATTTTATCAGTTGCGCCGCGCAGAAGGTTGTAACCATCTTCAACCGATGCTGTCCAATCTATCCAACGCGCGCGGATCATATCCTCAGGGTTGGTGGCATGACCCGCCAGCCGCACACCCAAACAGGTGTAACCTTGCTGGTTCAAGTATTCCCCCATCCAACGCATTTCCTTGGGCGCGCCGGTGAAACCGTGTATCAGCAAAACACCGGTCCGCCCGCCGGGAAGAAAAAAAGGTTCAGTTGTAGGTATGGTTTGGGTTTTCACGCCTCCATTATACCTACTCAAGCAGGTATGATATCAACCAGCCCGCGCAAGCCCAACTCATACGAGCGCCAGCCAAAGCCGGTAACTTTCCCTTTACATACCGCTGACACAAAAGAAGTGTGTCTGAACTCTTCACGCGCATATACATTTGAAAGATGCACTTCGACGACGGGAATCATTATCGCACTAATTGCATCACGCAGCGCCACCGAAGTGTGCGTGTACCCGCCAGGGTTGAAGACCACGCCCGCCGCCCACGTCCGCGCATCGTGCAAAGCATCGATCAACTCGCCTTCATGATTCGATTGTTTGCAAATCACTTCCGCGCCCAACTCTTTGCCAAGCGCGATCATCTTTTCATTGATGTCTTCCAAAGTCATCGA